>LBSF01000037.1 GCA_000991805.1 candidate division WS6 bacterium GW2011_GWC2_36_7
TGAAAATAATCATAGAAATATTTTACATCAAGGAATTGTATATTCCGAAGATTTAATTTGTTTATTTTGAATTCATGGAAGTGGAAAGCAGGGTGGGTGTATACGTTTTAAGTTACCTGTATAACCGTCTTCTTTCCCACATTAATCATATCCCCAGGTTGAGGTACGAAGTTAATATCACTTACCTTCTCTCCATTAACCTTAATACTACCTTCGTTAAGTTGTATAAATACCTGTTTCGCAGAAACACCAGTAATATTAGCAATTATATTTTTTAAACGAGTTCCATCAGCTTCAAATTCTTTAGTTTTGTTTAAACTAAAAGTAGAATCCCCCAAAAATTCTGTAAGTCTAATTGCTCGAATCCTACTGTCCATATCAAATACATTACCCTCTATACCCAAACTATTTAAGAAATGTGTAATTGTTGTATCTGTAACTGTGTTTTGCACCCTTTCTAACCAATCTGTCCTGTCTTTCCCATTGAAATTATCAATATCCAAGAGAAGATTTATGAATTCAAACCTATCCCTAAACCTTGTTACTGGGTCTGGAGCAGCATCCCATTTCCCACCATTACTTACAGGAGAGACTAGGGGAGTATGAGGAAGATTCCTAATGATACTGTTTCTAAGTTGTAAATGATCCTGTGTAGCCAGATCGGACATCATATCTAACCAAATGAGGGCAGATTGTTCTTCTTTAGATATTAATATTCGTGGTAGCAATACAGGATCTGCATCATACAAAGCATTTGGTAAGTCTTCGGTTCCGTCACCTTCAAGGGTATGTGTCAATTTCTCACCTTTCCAATTTGGTAATAGCTTTTGAATCAAACTATTTAAATCTTTAACTTCAGCCGAATGGATTAAACATTCTGAGTGGGAAAAAGAGGAAGCATTCCCACCATTTTTTTGTATTAGTTGTGTTAAAGTCTCAATATTTTCCTGTATTCTTGTACTATCAACCATATCTTTTTCTTCTGGATTATCTATGGTTTGAGCTAGAAGCTCAATATCAGAGAGAGAAAGGAATATGTGCGAATGTATGCTAAAAGAACTTAATGCTTTTTGAAATGAGGCTATACCCTTTGCCCATTTTGTTGGTCTGGCAGTATCCTTTGTACTTAATTCAGATGCGATACCAATGATTTGTTCATTGTTTCCTGCAACTTCTGCAATGGGTTGACACCCGACACTTACGATGGGGATAGCGGTTTGTTTTTCTCTTGCAGATAGCAAAATATCCTGCAATCTGTTTTCATTTGTAGGTTCCTTTACCATCTTAGGTATTAATTCCTGATCTATCCAGCGAGCTAATAATAGCTCCTCGACGGATTCCATAGGGTCTTTTTCAATTGTTTCTTGCATAGCTTCTATGTCCATAATTTAATATTTATTAATTTTGGTCCTGTGGACGGGATTCGAACCCGCTATGTCATATTGACGGCGGTTTTACAGACCGCTGCAGTACCACTCTGCATCCACAGGTTGTTAAAACAAAAAACGCCCTTGTAAATACCCAAATTAATGGATACTTACAAGGGCGTTAGATACGCGATACCACCTTGTTTTGATATATATAAACAAAAAACACCCGTAAAGGGTGTCATCTCATATTGATATATATCCTCATTCTGAATGCTCTGTTGAGACGACACATTCTCTCGATATAACGGATCGAACCCGGCTCAGCTTACTATTTTCAGCTTACAACTCAAGAGGGTAATTCAATTAAATATGTACGGGAATCTTGCTCCAACCGATTCCTCTCAGGTGGCCACCATACTTAATCTACTATTTCTCTTTCAAAGTCTTTGATTAAATTGTACTAAAGAACAGGTCATTATATCAGAGAATTATTGATCTTGTCTAATATAGCGTAAAAAGGGGCATGCCAGGGTGGGTGTATACACTAGAATAAGTTCTTAGGTTGGATTCATCTTTTTATGCAGGAGTTTTGATGAATCCAACCTTATGATATTCCACTATGGTATTAACACATATTAATGTGGAACAATCATGTAACTATATGTCGGAGTACTAGTTCGTTGGCTTGTATTTGGGGTTGAAAGTATATTGGCTTGTGAGAATACATACCAAGTTAATGCAATTACCAGTAGAAAAATGAACATTCCTTTTTTTGTTGCCTTTTTCATAGCATTATCCTCCTAAATTTTTATCTCCTGCAACGAGATTTTTAAAGAACAATATATAACAAAAAACCTCGTCTATACCCTCCAAGATAAATACCTTGAAAGGCAAGGACGAGGTTTTAATTCGTGTTACCACCCTGCTTCCATTAGTTACAAAAAATCCACCTTTCGGTGGAGTATAAAAAAAGTAACTAATGCTCTTTTTTACGCTCCGTTTCCGACACGTATTGATATATTTATACGGTTTACCTTTCCGTCATACTTATCGTATGCAGCTTGTTTGGTAGGAAGCCAAACTCAAACGCTTTTCTAAATTGTGTTGTTATTATACTACTTGCTTGTGTTAAAATAAACTATGGAAATACTAAAAGCTAAAGAAAAATCTAAAGCTCAAGAATATTTAAAACAAGCAGCCAGTCTAGGAGCGAGATCTAGATGTCTTAAAAGACCCAGAGGAGTGGTTATTATTCTGAATGACAAGGTAATAGGGGAAGGATGGAATGCTCCTGCAGATGATCATGTATGTAAGGAATGCTTAAGAGATAGAATGAAACCAATGATATTTTCAACCTTTAATACAGAACCTTGTTATGCTGTTCATGCAGAACAAAGAGCTATATTTAATGCTTTTAAAGCAGGATATTCAGACCTTTCAAATGCTAAGATGTACTTTTCAAGAACAGATCGAGATGGGAAATACATGCCATGTGATGATGGCCCATCTTGTACCATATGTAGCAAATTGATACTAGAAGCTGGGATTAAAAGTTTTGTATATGAGACTATTAACGATGGAGTAGTGGAACTTTCTTCAAAAGAATTTAATGATTTGTCTATGAAGAATGTGGAAGATAGCTTAGAATAAACTAATTTATTAAATTAATAAAAATCTATTATGAAAATTCTACAAACAAATATCTGGCAGGGAAGATTAGTAAAAAACTTCATAGATCTAGTAAAAGAAGTAAACCCAGACATAATTACATTACAAGAAGTATGTAGCTGTAAAGAAACAGAATTCCAAACACTGAACCTTAGCTCTTTTGAAGATATTAAGGCAGAATTTCCTAATTACAATGAAGTACTAGCACCAACATATTCTTTTAGAACAATGGATGCAGAGATTATGTTTGAAAATGTCATACTATCCAAATACCCAATCCTAAACAGTAAGGTTGTATTTACTAATGGAGAATTTAAAAAGGATTTTAATACTAAATATGATGATTACAATATCCGTAACTTTGTACATGCAACAATAGATATTAATGGATCTAAGTTGAATGTCATAACCCATCATGGACACCATGTAGAGGGAACTAAAGAGGGGAACGCAGAGACTCTCAGACAGATGATAGTGCTAAGAGACTATATTAAACAACTAAGTGAACCAGTAATATTAACAGGTGATTTCAACCTATCTCCTAAGTGTGAGTCTTTAGAAATATTGAATGCTGAATTAAACAATCTTTGTATATTGAGCAATGTTGAAACAACAAGGAATGAATTTGCTAAGAAAGCTATACAGGTTTGTGACTACATCTTTACTAATGATTTGGTTAAGGTAAATACGTTTGAGGTAGAGAAAATGCTCGTGTCTGATCATCAAGCCTTATTGCTTGATTTTGAGATATAGCTAATGCTATTTAAACTGTATAGAATTGATAATTGAATCTATATCCTTTTGATATTGATTCTTAACCTCTGTACTTACATCTTCAGAAAGTATTGCGGGACTAAACTGAATCATGTAGTTTCCTTTTATGAATAGATAATCTTGATAACCATAAGCAGGATTCTCTTCTTTAATTCCATTTACCCCATCTATTTTTATATCCTTGTAATCTGGAGAATTTTTATCTAGTGAATGCCAGAACTTATATTCTTTTATAGTCATGAATTGAAATTTCGGAGAGGCACCTAGAATTATGGATGCACCACTACGTTTATTTGAATCTCCTGAAAATGGACCTGCATAATCAGCAGATTTAAGAAGTACATTCCCATTATCCTTTAGAATCAAGGCGTTTGTATCCTCAGACCAACCCGAGGGTAGGGTATATGAAATCAAATCTTTAACTGGTTTGTCTTGAATATTTTTGTTTATTCTTATTTCAAAAAACAGAGTAGAAACACTCCCGTGTTCAACCTCTGCAACATAGAGATATGTTCCCCCTAACATTAATATGAGTAGAGCAAGGGAGGCTAGAGCGAACTTTTGAAGAGCAGATAGCTTCTTCTTGGTACTTTTCTTAGGCATAGTAAAATAATAATAAATTTAAATTAATATTGTTTTTATTTAAACTGTATTGAATTAATAATTGAATCAATCTCAGTTTGATAGCTTCTTTCTATATTAAGATTTTTGGATCTAACGATTATTAAAATAAAATCATCACCCTTTATTACGTAATACTCTAAAGAATGAACCGTAGGGTTCTCCCAATCATTGTGATATTTAAGTGCAGGAAGACCATCAATCATTGTGTTCTGTATATCTGAATAGTGGGAGTCTTTGGAGAGCAATAATCTTTCTGCTTCTAACGTTTGATTCTTTCCTTTAGCTCCTCCTCCAATCAGAATCTCCAACCCTCTTGTTACTTCACCAGTTGAGGGTCCTGCTTGATAGTCTGGGGATTGAATCTCTGCTAAATTAGGAACAGATGGCCCATTTGTCCATCCAGAGGGCTTTGTATATGTAAATATATCAGGGTCAAGAGGGGTCTCGGAGGAAGTCTTTTTCCATGGTGTATTAGCATATATATCCATGTCCTTTTTATTTAATATCCATTGGTATGTAAATACTCCAACCAATATTAATGCTAGGGCAGAGAGAGAGATTGTGAGAATTAGTCTATTCTTAGTTCTTAAAGCTTTTTGTTTTTTACTTACTTTTCCTTTGGGCATAGTAAGGTTATTTCTAATTCGATTCTTTATATTAATTCGTATTCTCTCTTAAAGTTACTATATTTCTCTGCATATTCCAACTGTAGTTTAGGATCTTTGTGGTTAACAACCTTAAATACATCTTTACCTTCGTGCTCATTAATCAAATCTATACTAGCGGTATCTATAGCTACAGGATCTTGAGAGAAGAGGGTACCTTCATAATGAGCTACTATCTCTCCCGCATCACTCTCACAATCACAACACTTAGTAATATTCTTTATGATATTTACATAAAATGTACTCTCAGGCATAACCTTAATAGCTGCACATGCACCCATGGCGAGAGCATCATCAAAGATTCTGAGATTAGGTGTAAGTGCCTCCTGAGGACAACTAATCTCACATATGGAACAACCCCAACATTTATTCCATTCTGGGTTGGCTTTGTCATCTATGATATCTATGGCCTTAGCAGGGCATAACTTTGCACATACTCCACACCCTATACATTTTTCAGGATCTATTTCTGGTTTAGAAGCATTGTGTATTATCTTTTTGGTTTTAGCTGAGAGTGCTCCCATTCCTAAATTTTTAATAGCTCCGCCAAATCCTGCACATTCATGTCCTTTGATATGGGATATGACTAAAACATTTTTAGCCTCAGAGAGGTCTTTTGCTACTTCAAAGGTCATGTTATCTATATCTACATTTACATATTCATCTACTACTTTATATGCTCCTACGGTATCGTATCCTCTTTCCTTTATAGCTTTCTCATATCCTTCTTTTGTATTTCTTGGAGAATTGTACGCTACTGGTGTATCCATCATTAGTACTTCATGTCCTAATTCTTTTAATGCTTCTACATATGGTTTTATATCTTCTGGTTTGAAGGCTGTTTCATTGCCTGGTTCTCCAAAGTGCATTTTTATGATTACTGGTTCGTTAGGTATGAACTTGCCTTTAAATATGTCTACTAAATTTTCATTTGGTTTAAAGAGTTTTACGTTCATAATTGGAAAGAATAATTTAGATATGGATATTATACAGTTATTTAACTAATCTCAGTAGAAGCGGGAATTTCTTGTATTCTTGATTAAATTCCTCTGTTCCCATATGTCCTTGTTTCTTTAGAATGATTTGAGCGCTATTAGGCATATCTAACATATCAAACATAATCCTACCTCTAGTATCATTATGTCCATATGGATCATCATCTGAATTTATAATGACTATTTCTTCTGCACTGTTCCTAATCTTTTCCCAATCATATATAGGTTTTAAAATCCCATCTCCACCAGGATAGGTAGAGAATCCTGATACTATTATTGCTTGTGATATTTTAACCTTTAATTCTTCCAAAACAGAAAGTATAACAGCAGCACCAGCGGAATGACCGATGAGGATGGTATCTTCATTGAATTTCCCATTGTTAATAAT
>LBSF01000038.1:0-6146 GCA_000991805.1 candidate division WS6 bacterium GW2011_GWC2_36_7
AATTCCAGGTTAGTCATATTATCTCTTAAATTCTCTTTCTTTAACCCCTTGTATTCTTTCAATTCTTTAACCGATTTACCTGTCCAAGCCTTTGTAATCTCGTTAGTAAGTATTGCAAAATCTTTCCCCTCCTTCATACCTCTCTCCTGCCATTCATCTGTTAGTTCCTTTCTAACTTCAATACTTTTTAATCGTTGATTAATCCAATCTCTTGAATATCCCTTATTTAGATATGTCTTCATTGCCCTATCAAATGCCAATTCTGGATCTTCTGTTTCCTCTATTCTTTCATATCCTACTTTTGCTAACCAAACTTTAAATGGTTCTGCCTTAGGAGAGGGAATTGATTGAATCAGTCGAAGAATTGTCTCTGTATCTCCAACATCTGTTAAATATGTCTTACCATTAGGAGCTTTTAACCCCAACCGTACGATTTTATCGTACACTTGACTATTTTCCTCTTTCTGCAACTTGATTTTTAAATCACTCCAGTATCTTTTAGGAACAGAGGAATCTGTTAGTACTTCGATAATATCAATAACCGAAAAATACCAAAGCTCTTTCTTCTCATCCCAATGTCTTCGTATTGTTTTTTGATTGAATAGTATGATGGATTTTTCTTTCATGCTTCTATTATACCTCATGCATTTGCGATATTATGGGAATTCATAATTAAATATTTGAGATACTGATATAATAAATCATAATATATATCCATATATCAATGAAAGATTCTTTTACAACTTCTAAAACATATTTTGAAAGTCAAAAACATGCCATATATGGCCTAATATCAATCATTAAGAATGAAAGAAACTTTAGAATTCAATTGGTTGTAGCAGTATTTGTAGTACTACTTGGTATACTCCTAGAAATATCCCATACCGCATGGATAGCTGTAGGATTTTTAATAGCATTGGTATTAATAGCAGAAGCATTTAATAGTGTCATTGAAGCATTAAGTGATACCATATCACAAGAATTTAGAGTAAATATCAAATATGCAAAGGATGTAAGTGCTGGATGTGTCTTAGTAAGTGCAATAGCCTCAGTAGTGTTGGGAATAATCATATTTGTACCATACCTAATACCTGTTTTAGAAGAACTTTTAACACGGATATAGTTCCCTTTCATTTCCCATACAAATACTCTAAGATATTTACAACAAATATCTTTAATTTTATCTGCTCTTAAAGATGACCTTTTCAAAAAAACACACTATCCTAGGAATTAGCACCATATTACTTGGGCTATGCCTCTTTGCATTAGTCATAGTATTCAGTATCTATGCATATACTCAAAATACACAGAGTCCGACAGAAGTATCTGAAGAAATCAACTCTGTATACATATCTGGAGACGCAGGACAATTAGAAAATAACCCAGTAACAGAAACTCTCGTAACCAATGAGACTACCCCACTCCCTAAACAAGGAGAAATTAAAGTAGACAAGAACAGACAAATATTAAATGTTGGGGAAACATTAACAGAAGCAGAAATAAAGGAAATTGAGGATAAATATGATGTTACATTCTCATCTGATACTCCCAAGAATGGAATATATGTCATAACCACAACAGACGAAAGCAACACCACTACCCTTTCAGAAGATTTAGATGCCACATTAGAAACAGATATCCCAGTAAAAATGTCTGCAGATACAATCGATTGGGGAGTAGCAAGAATTGGAGCAGAAAAGATATGGGCCGATTCCCAAGGAACAGGAGTTAAAGTAGCAGTCATAGATACAGGAGCGGAATTAACTCACTCAGACCTTTCAGCAAATATAGTAACTGGATATGACTTCGTAAACAACGATACAAACCCATCAGATGACAATGGACACGGAACCCATGTATCAGGAATCATCGCAAGTACACAAAATAGTGCTGGGAATATTGGAGCTGCATATCAAGCAAAGATTATGCCTATCAAAGTATTAAACAACGAAGGTTATGGATATCTCTCAGATGTAGCCAAAGGAATATATTATGCTACAGACAATGGAGCAAGGATTATTAACATGAGCTTAGGCTCTTCCTCTGATTCTTTAACATTAAAAACCGCAATCGACTACGCTGCTAAAAAAGGAGTCCTCATGGTTGCAGCTGCAGGTAATGAAAGTGGCTCTTCATGCCAATATCCAGCAGCATATAGCTCAGTCATATGTGTAGGCGCAACAGATACCAGTAACAAACTAGCAAGTTTCAGTAATATGGGATCAGAACTCTCAGCACCTGGAGTATCAAACTACTCTACTTACATTGGGAATACATATAGATATATGAGTGGTACAAGTATGGCAACTCCTCACGTCGCAGGTGCTGCAGCTGTTGTTGCATCCTTCTGTACAACATGTACTACAGCAGAGATTAGAACAGTCCTAAAGAATACTGCCGTAGATTTAGGTACAACGGGATATGATTCAGTCTTTGGATATGGATTAGTAGACTTGGTTGCAGCTATAAACTCATTAAGACCAGTTGAGGAAGTCCCAGTAGAAACACCAACAACTGAAACTCCAGTAACCGAAACGCCTACTACCACAGTACCCGATACTACCAAAAATCAAACAAAACAAAACCAACCTCAAAGTATTAAGTTTGTAGAGCCAGAAACAGATGACACAAACAAGAGATATGTCCCAACTTCTGTTGGAGATATCACAGTAAGTTTTACCCTTGATCCTGTTTTAGATACAACCACTTTAAGTAAGATTGTACTTAGTATGAACAACAAAACAGTATATGAGACAGAAAAACAAACCGATGAATTCGTATTAACACAAGATATCCTAGATCATTCACAACATTGGGTAAGAGTAACGGCATACTTTACAGATGGGAAGAGAGTTTCGGACAATATGGTTATCGATCTAACATCACTTAGAAATAGACGCCCACGATTTTCTTCTAGAGATGTACTTGGTGCATCTACTTTCTCAGGATTCAGCCAGTTTATATTTGGAAACTAAATAACATTCATTTGTTAAAACAAAAAGGGAGGTACAAGACCTCCCTTTTTTGAGCTCCCCTAGCTATTACTCTGCCATATTACAATTTCCATTACCTCTGCTACCATTTCCTTGTCCCTTACCTTCTCCATTACCCAAACCTAATTCAGCTCTAATTGCATTTGCCTCTTCTGTCTTACCCTCGTGTGATAATACATAAGCTTCTGCAAACTGGTTAAACTCTTCCTGAGTATCTACTTTATTTAATACTCCTGGGGTTCTACCATCCTCAGTCATAAGTTCTTTCCAAGCCTCGTAATCCTTCTCTGTCATAACCTGTTCCATAGCAACTTCTCTTTCTTCAGTATGGTTAGGACCAACCACTGTAGCATCTCCTCTGTAAGCCAAAGCTTGAGAGACACCGAATACCGACATGATACCTAATGATAGGATACCAATAGTTAATAGTTTCTTACTCATTGTTGTAAATATATATAATTTAAAATTGTAGAGTAATCACAACCATATCTCTACCATATGGTTAGTGATACAAGAGGATTGTTCCTCTTCTAATATATATTACGCAAAGTTTATGAATTTTCTTGCATCTGTCTTCCATTACCAACCCAAGGACGGATCTCAGAAGCCTCAAATACATTGTCTGAAACTGCATTTCCAACAATTTTAATCTCTTCACCTAACTCCAATACTACCCTTCCCTTTACAGTTGCATCTTGGTATAGGATATCCCATATCTTACCTTTCAAATCCTCTATTTTGAGAATTTTTGTGTCGGAGTTAATATCCACAATAGTTCCGGCAAGATATCCTGATTCAGGTCGCATCCATATATCAGATCTAAGATCCATTGTATGGTTGTAAAAAGGAATATGGTCACTAAATATCGTATTTAACTTTTGAGAAAGTCCAAACCCATTCATAACAACACCCAAGACTATACTTACAACAATATTCATTAGGAATATTTTAACTACTGTAAATCTGTATCCTTCTTTCGTATGTTTAAAGTTGTAGTAAGCAATGAATACGAACAGTATGGTTAGTAGTATCCAGGCAATTGGTATGGAAAGGATTATCCATTCCCAAGCATTTTTCACTAAAGAGGTATCTAAGAGGACATCGTTGCTACCTAGTATGTACAAGGATATTGCAAAACCAATTGACCCAAGGATGAGGTTTATAGCGAACAACCCCCATACGAGAGAATCCTTTAACAAGAATTGCCACTTTGGTATTGGTTTAATATTTTCTTTTTTTATTTGTTGTAATGTATTCTTACTTACTTCTTCCATATTATTTTACTAATTTTTTAAACTTATCCTTTGCTCTATTTATCAATGATCCTACGGTACCTGATGGAACTTGAAGTATGTCTGAGATCTCATTATAGTCTTTTTCTTCTATATATTTTAATACTAATACTTCTCTGTATTTCTCATCTAGTTTAGCAAGTACTTCGTGAACTTTTTTAGAATCCCAATCTTTTATGGCTTCTTTCTCAATATCTATATCTGATGCTATTGTATCAAATATATTGTTTTCCATATCATTTGATATATCTAACTGTCGTTTTTTGTTAGCTCTTAGAAATGATATTGCTTCATTGTGTGTAATTCTGTATATCCAACTTGAGAAGTTATATTTGGGATCATAGCTGTTTAGATTTCTATATGCTTTTATGAATACTTCCTGAAGTATGTCTTCTGTATCTTCCTTATTTACATATAGGATTCTTTGTATATATATGAAAAGCTTTTTTTCATATCTTTCAATGAGGTATTTGTAATCATCTACATTCTCTAAGATCTGGAGAACTATTTCGTAGTCTGTTTTTTCCTTGGTGGGACTTCTTTTCATTAGTTACAACTTTAACTCACTAGGCTTCTTACTACAATCCCTATGTTCAAAATCCTCTATAAGAAACTTCAAATGTTTCTTTATCTTCTGCAATGCCTTTATCTTCTCCTCAACCTCATCCAATCTAGTATTCAAAAAAGGTAACAACGATTTATGCTTACATTCTGCAGATTGCATATGTTCTGCTAACTCCTTAACATCCTTTAAGGAGAATCCTATCCCCTGTGCACTCTTAATAAAGGTAACCATCCAAACATCATCCTCAGTATATTCTTTGTATCCATTAATTGGATTTACCTTAGGTGCCAAAAACCCAAGCCTGTTATAATATCTCAAGGTATCTCTCGTTATCTTTGTTTTTGATATTAACTCACCTGATTTCATATATTTAAGCACTTGACTTAGGACTATACACCTAAGTATATACTAAATACACTAAGATAGTAAGGTATACAAAAATGGCTAAAAGACAAACAATATACATCCAAGGAATGCACTGTGCGTCATGTGAGCTTTTAATTGAAAAATACATTCTAGCCCAAGAAGGAGTCACCTCAGTAGAGGTATCCCTACATGATTCAAAGGCAAATATATATTATGAAGGAAACAATGAAATTGATATATCGAAACTAAACAAGGAGTTCGAGAAGATGAGATATGTATTCTCAAAAAAGAAAAAGACTATACACCAAACTCCTGTGTTTCAGATAAAAGATGGGACACTAACCATAAATAAGGAGAGAATGAATACCTTACTCAATATTGGCCTAATCATTCTCCTAGTAATAACAGTATTCATAGTAGTAGACAAGTTACAATTAGCAAAATATATAAATCTAAATGGAGGATTCTCCCTTGGTGCATACTTTACATTGGGGATAGTCGCTGGGATATCTAGCTGTGCCGCTTTGGTTGGAGGAATGCTACTCTCCATGAGTAAACAATGGAATGACATGTATATTGGACAATCACAAAAACAAAAAGGTACGCCGCATATAATGTTCCACATTGGAAGAATAGCTTCATTCACAATCCTTGGAGGAGTTCTAGGTCTAATTGGTAAATCAATTACATTCAACAACACAATTGTTTCAGCCATATTCATCATCTTCATTTCTGTAGTTATGCTCATACTTGCATTACAAATGCTGGAAGTAGAATGGGCTCAAAAATTAAGAATATCAATGCCTAAGTCAGTAACAAAAAACATCGCAAATGAAAACAAATTCTCGGGCAAATTTATGCCCTTCATCATGGGTGCCGTTACATTCTTCATACCATGTGGATTTACCCTCATTGCCCAGGGAATTGCAC
>LBSF01000038.1:6156-9398 GCA_000991805.1 candidate division WS6 bacterium GW2011_GWC2_36_7
TTCTTCGCACTTGGAACTTTCATACCACTTCTAGGTATTAGTATTTCTGGATTAAAAATGAATGACAAGCCAAAGAGTACCGCCCTTTTCAATCAGGTATCAGGGATATTGATAATCTTTTTTGTAGCATACAATGTAAATGCGCAACTCAATGTATTAGGACTCCCAAGCCTGAATGATGTGAAGTTCCAACCAAGACAAGTACAGACAACAGAAGAAACTGCAAAACCAGATTCAAATGGCACACAAACCCTTAACATGACGGCCAAGGGATTTGAATACATACCTACGAGCTCTACTACTCTCAAGGCAGGGGTCAAAACTACTTTGGTGGTAGATAATCAAGGAATACAAGGATGCGGAGCCTCAATGGCAGGCAGAGGCTTGTTTGATGGATATATAACTTTAAAGCCAGGGCCAAATACCATTACATTTACACCGAAGAAAGGTACATACAAGATAACCTGCTCGATGGGAATGGTACCTCCTGTAACTATAACGGTAATATAGTATGAAAAAAGAAAACTACAAAATACAAGGCCTACACTGTGCTTCTTGCAAGATCATCATAGAAAGCTTTTTACTTAAATACCCCGGGGTTGAAAATGTGATTGTAAATTACACCTCTGGAGATATGCAGATTGAATATGATGAAAAACAGATTAGTATTCAAGATATTAAAAAAGCTGTAGATTCACTTGGGGATTACACTCTCCTTTTAGAAGATACCAATGTAGATATATTGAGAAAGAAAGAATTAGAGATCAAAAAGAAGACGCTCATATTTCTTACAATCGCTACAATCCCCTTCCTCTTTTTCATGATATGGATGCTATTGGAAATGATGAATATGGTACCAATGATAAAGGATATGTTGGGAATGATTGGGAATGTAAATATTCTTTTTCTAATTCAATTCATATTAACAACAGGAATAATCTTTATAGGTGGGAAACAGTTTTTCATTAGTGCATGGAAAGCATTAAAGAAAAAATCATTTAATATGGATAGCTTGGTTGCTTTAAGTACATTTACCTCATGGGCATTCTCTTCAGCCGTTACATTTTTCCCACAGCTATTCTCTAAAGATGTGAATGTATTTTTTGATGCAGCGGTATTCATAATATTCTTCATAACCCTAGGAAGATGGTTAGAAGCTAAGGCTAGGTACAAAACTAATGAAGCTGTTAGAGATCTCATGAAGCTACAAGCTAAGGAAGCAATTATAATTGTAGATGGTGAAGAAAGAACCATCCCAATTGAAGAGATACAGGTTGGTGATATTCTCTTAGTAAAACCTGGACAAAAGATACCAATTGATGGAGTTGTAGTAGAAGGCATGTCGAGTGTGGATGAAGCTATGATTAGTGGTGAACCCCTACCTGTTGAAAAAGACATAGACAGCAAGGTTGTTGGATCCACTATTAATCTAACTGGAATGTTGAAGGTTAGAGCTACCAAAATTGGAAAGGACACCCTACTCGCTCAGATTATACGTCTTGTTCAAGAAGCCCAGAATTCTCAGCCACCTATACAAAAAATTGTAGACAAGATTTCGGGTATATTTGTTCCTATTATAATCCTTGTTGCAATTACGACCTTCGTAACATGGTTACTCATTGGTAAAGATTTACAATTCTCCATCTATCTTGCCACGGCAGTTTTAGTCATTGCCTGTCCTTGTGCATTAGGATTAGCTACTCCTACTGCCATTATGGTTGGTACTGGAAGAGGAGCTAAGAATGGGATATTGATTAAAGATATTCAGGCGTTAGAGAATGCAAGAAATATTAAGGTAGTGGTTTTTGATAAAACAGGAACTATAACGGAAGGAAAGCCTAAGGTTGTGATTGTAAAATATTTTGGAAGTAATGAGGACATATCTAAGAGTATTGCCTACTCAATTGAAAGGAATTCTGAGCATCCACTGGGTATGGCTATATCTGAATATTCAAAAACCAAATCTTCATCAAAGGATATTTCCATCTCAGATTTTAAGAATATTGAAGGTAGTGGTGTTAGGGCTAAGGTTAATGGCAAGGATGTATATATCGTTAATCCTAAGTTTGCGGCTACTTTAACAAAGATCGACCCCGGGGTGCAAGACTACATTACTAATCAACAGAATAATGGGAATACTTTGGCAATACAGATTGAAGGTAAGGATATATCCGTAATATACGGATTGAATGATAAGGTGAAGGAGGATAGTAAATTGGCAATACAAAAACTACATAATATGGGTATTAAGACGCTGCACAGAGGATTGCAGATGATGTTGGTGTGGATGAGGTTATTGCTGACGTATTACCTCAACAAAAAGATTCTGCTATTCAAGAGGTAAAAGAAAAATATCAGAGTATTGTAGCTATGGTTGGTGATGGTATTAATGATGCTCCTGCATTGGCTAGAGCAGATATTGGTATTGCAATGGGTACGGGTACTGATGTAGCTATTGATTCTGGGGATATCGTTTTGGTTAGTGGATCATTATTGAAGATTGTAGATACTATTAATTTGTCTAAGCAGACAATGAGGATATTACATGAGAATTTGTATTGGGCTTTTGGTTACAATGTTATAGCTATTCCTATTGCAATGGGTATTTTGTATATTCCTTTTGGTATATTACTTTCCCCTATTATTGCTAGTATAGCCATGGCTATGAGCTCGGTTAGTGTGGTTGGTAATAGTTTAAGATTGAGGTATGTGAAGGTATAGTTGTAAAACATACTTTTATAATTTACAATTAGACTTCATGAGTAATAAAAACCGAAACAAGAAGATTAGGACAGTTCCAACAAATTTCATTAGTGATTACGAAGAACCTAAACCTTCTTGTATAAACTCAGTAAAAAACGATCCGCAAGAAGCTATGGTGAAAACTGTGCTTGGTACTCTCAACCTAATAGAGAAACAGAAAACTAGGAAATTACAAATCCCCGATGAGGCTATAAACGAAGGTATAATAGCAAATGCAGATCATCTAGGAATAACTGCTGCTGATTATAGAGAGAAAATGGGAATGATAACAGATCCTCGGCCAATACAAAATCCAAGCTCAGAGCCAAGCGAAGAATCAGATTCAGAGACTTCTATTGAGACAAGTGAACCTCGAATGTAGCTCCCTTTCCATCCATATAATGTATAGTTCCATTATGCTTCTCTATAATCTCCTTAGTTATAGCTAACCCTAACCCACTTCCACCCGTCTTCCTAGATCTAGACTTATCTACTCTATA
>LBSF01000038.1:9446-10018 GCA_000991805.1 candidate division WS6 bacterium GW2011_GWC2_36_7
TCAATATTCAAATTCTTCCCTTGAGAATATTTAATACTGTTTTCAATTAAATTTTGAAATGCTCTCTTTAGCAAAACATCATTTCCTAAAACCTCAATATTATGTCCATCATTAAAAGAGATATTAAAACCTTTACCATCAACCAATTTTTTAGCATCCGTAACAGCATCATCCAAAAGATCTCGGAGATTTAGCTTCTTCTTTTCAAAATCTACATCAACTAATGAAAGTAGAAGTAAATCTTCTGTAAGTTTGTTCATGAAAATAATGGATTTTTTAGAATCATCTAGCATATTAAACAAATCCTCCTGTGGAATCTTCGAATCCGCAAGAATACTATCTACATTGGCCTGTATCACCGCTAATGGAGTCTTAAGCTCATGAGAAGCATTTTCTACAAATTCTTTTTGAGCCTCAAATGACCTACCCAACTGTTCGGACATATCGTTGAAGCTCTGTATAACTTCAGAAATCTCATCTCCTTTATCCTCAAACTCTATCTTTTCTCCTAGATTCTTTGTAGATTTCTTCTTCATCTCCTCTTTTAATTTTTCCAAAGGCTTTAAACTGTT
>LBSF01000039.1 GCA_000991805.1 candidate division WS6 bacterium GW2011_GWC2_36_7
ATCTTATTTCCTTCACTATCTATAGTAATAAATACGCTGTCAACAATTCCAGACTCGCCCTGTTTAATCGCAACGCTTCCTTCTTTCTTTGACTGTATGCTCAAGTTTCTTGCTTCAGAGTGTATCAGCTGAGAAAGAGAATCGAATGATTGAGACCATTCTTTCAATAGTAGACAAAAAGTCTCTTATGTTTGGAAAAATGATTGGATTAATGGGTGTTATGTTTGTTCAGCTTTCTACATGGTTAGTTCTAGGATTGGGAATATACAAAGTAGTGATGGGGAAGTTTAGTTTACCAATCCCTATTGATTTTACTAATATTGATTTGTCGCTATTGCCATTGAATATTTTCTTGATATTAATGGGATTCCTTTTCTTTGCCGCAATTATGACAGGTACTGGGGCCGTTGGTACGGGTGCTGAGGATAGCCGAAATCTTTCATCAATATTTATTATCTTGTCCATATTCCCTATTTATCTTATGCAGCTTTTAATAACTGATCCAAATGGCACAATAGCCACTGTGCTGAGCTATTTCCCATTTACATCATTTATGGTTTTGCTTATTAGGAACTCCTTTGGAGCGTTGCCCCTACCAGAGCTTATTCTTGGAATTTTTACTTCTGTTGTTTATGTTGTGGCTGCGATGTATATTGCCATGAAATTATTTGAGCTTGGATGTCTTATGTACAACAGGCGCCCTTCTCTTAAAGAGGTTTTAGGATATATGAATATTAAGCCTTTTAAGAAGTAGTTCCTAGATGTGTATATTTTCTTCAGTGAACATGCTATAATACTTTTGCTATTGGAGCGTTCGTATAGACTGCTTTGAGTAATTTATCTCCCAAGTGTATTGGTATAGCGAATATAATTTATTTTTTTATATAAATAATGGGAAACAAGTTATTTGTAGGAAACTTGAGCTGGAACGTCGATGACGCTATGCTTAAAGATTTCTTTAGTTCTGTCGGTACTGTTCTTGAAGCAGTTGTAATAAAAGACAGAATTAAGAACCGATCCAAAGGATTTGGTTTTGTTAAGATGTCTACCGAAGAAGAAGCTCAAAGAGCAATCGATGAACTAAACGGAAAGGAACTTGACGCAAGAGCATTAAATGTATCTGAAGCTAGAGAGGAAACTCCTAGAGAGAACAGATCATTTGGTGATAGAGATAACAGAGGTGGTTACGACAGAAGGTAATCCGTTGTTGTTTTGAAATTAAAGGGAGACCGAAAGGTCTCCTTTTTTTTATCCCTGGTTTCACCAAGCCTGGCTATAGCCTGGCCTTGATTCAAAGTTTATTCATAATCCCTATGGTTTGTTTTATGTACTACCCTTTTGCGTTTTGGATATTTAGAAGATTAAACGTGTTGTAATAGCAAATTGGATATTTAAAAGGAAGAGAAGAACGGTAGTACAAGATAAAGCAGTGATGAACTTTTTGTGAACGAAGGCAAGGCTATGGCCTGGCCTATTCAGTCATACCATCCAACTGTTGTTGTGCATATACAGTTAGATTTTTTCTCTTAGCCCAAGTTCTTTGAGTATCCGTAAGAAGTTTCTTTCTTAATCTGATACTCTGAGGAGTAACTTCTATCAACTCATCATCATTTATAAATGATAAAGCATATTCTAAAGTTAAAGGTATTGTAGATCTAAGAGATATAATTGTAACCTCTGCGTGTGACATTCTAACATTGGTCTTATGTCTTGCCTTACAAGGATTAACCATAATATCTTCTTCATTGTTGTTAATACCAATAATCATACCCTCATATACTGATTCTGAACCAGAGATGAATAACTTTCCTCTGTCCTGGATAGTAGTCAATGAATAGCCCAATGCTGTGCCAGTCTCTGAAGATACAATAACACCTTTTCTAAATAATTCTGGTTGTTTGATGTAAGGAATATATTCTGAGATGAAACTATTAATAATAGCTTCTCCTTTTGTAGCATTCATTAATACTCTATGTAAACCAATTAAGTTTCTAGTTAATATCTTGTATGTAAATCGAGTTTGACCTTCTTCATTTTCAATATTGATCATTTCGCCCTTTCTATCACTTACCTCTTGAGTTACAACACTCATATACTCTTCAGGAGCATCGATTGTAAGCTCTTCAATAGGCTCACTGATTACACCATCGATATTCTGAAGAATAACCTCAGGCTTACTCAACTGAAGTTCAAAACCTTCTCTTCTTAATTGCTCAACAAGAATTGCTAATTGAAGTTCTCCTCTACCTGCAACAAAGAAACTGTTTGAACCACTGTTTGTAATATCCAAACTAATATTTAAATTCTTTTCTTGTTCTAATCTCTGAGCTAATTGCTTGTCTGTTACAAACTTACCTTCTTTTCCTAAGAATGGAGATGTATTTGCTTGGAACTTCACTCTCACTGATGGAGGTGTGATGGAAATCTCTGGAAGTACATCTTGATTGTTAATATCACATATTGTTGCACCAATCTTTGTTGATTCTAAACCTGTTATAGCTACTATCTCTCCGGCTTTTGCTTCAGATATAGCCTGCCATTCCATACCTTCTTTTACAAAAAGACCTTTAACCCTACCCTGGACCTTTTCTTCTTTACCAGGTTTGTTAGATATCAATATTACTGGATCGTTAAGCTTAACATTCCCTCTATTTATTTTTCCAATTAGGTATCTACCAGTATGAGTATCATATTCCAATGAGGTTACTTGCATTTGGAATGGGCCCTCAGGATCTCCCTTAGGTGCTGGCATGCTTGCAATTATTTCATCTAATATTGGAGTAACATCTCCCGTTGTGCTATTTGCAATGGTTAAATCCCCTTGTGGCATTTCCTTGAAGATTTTTCCTTCTCTAGCTATTGCATAATATACAGGGAACTCTAATTGGTCGGAATCGGTAGCTAACGCTAAGAAGAGATCTTGTACTCTACTGATGGTTTTTTGAATATTTGCTAGTTTTTTGTCTATTTTGTTTACAACAACAATAGGTTTAAGACCCATTTCTAATGCTCTCTTCAATACAAATTTTGTTTGTGGCATAGGGCCCTCTTTTGCATCTACCAAAAGTAAGCAACTATCTGCCATATTTAATGTTCTTTCAACCTCTCCACCGAAATCTGCGTGTCCAGGGGTATCTATAATGTTTATCTTGTATCCCTTGTATCTGATTGATATGTTCTTTGCACTAATTGTAATCCCCTTTTCTCTTTCTAATTCGCTTGAGTCTAAAATCTGTGTTTCAGACATCTCATCTTGATTATCTCTAAAAAGATGATTTTGCTTCATAAAAGCATCAACCAAGGTAGTTTTACCGTGATCGACGTGAGCTATGATAGCTATGTTTCTTAAGTTGTTTTGATCGATTGGTGAATATTCCATGACAAGGTAGGATTCTACCACAAAAATGGCAAACTTGATACTATTTTGTGATCAAGTATTATTATTCTTTAACCTCTACGCCTCCGAAGATTGCACTTCCAGTAATCTCAAGTACTGGGGATTTGGTTTCTCTAGAAGCTATTTTGCTATCCCAGCCTCCGAAAATCCCAGTTCCACTTGTTATAACCTTACAATCTTTTGGCACGAGGACTTCAACTCCTCCGAATATAGCATTTACTGTTAATTTTGCTCCGTCTTTATGAATCTTGGCATCTCTCAAATCTAATTTTCCCCCACCAAATATTGCAGATATATCGCCACCAGTAAAATCTTTTGAATCCATTCTTTTATCTACACCCCAAAATATTAAAGCCTCAGAGACACGATTGCTATCATCATATTTTTTGTCTAAATTCATATGTGTACTTTCATTCTTGAAGATTATGGAAAGTCCTATTGCAATGATAGCTACTGGCCAGAGAACTGCGAAGAAATTCCACGAGAAGAGATGCGTAAAGAGAAAGATTGAACCAATTGACAGGAAAAGAATAGCCGAAGCCGTATTCTTGTCTAGCAACATCTTTATTCCTATCCCTAGGAGAATGGCTGGCCATATGTATCCTATTACCTCTCCTGCACTTAGGTGTAGTAATGGGAGGACGCCTGATGTCTCAGAGAAGAAGATTAAGCCTAGAACTATTAATATTCCTCCTATGACTAATTTTGAATTGGATTTCATTTTATATATATATTTAATTTAAATTATTTTCTATCAATTGTTAACTCTCCTACGCCTACTGATGCGGTAATGAGTACTTTCTTTTCTGCCGTATCGTAGTTAGAAGATTTATAGCTAGTTTCTTTCCCTATTCCATCAATACTTGTTTCATCAAGTTGTAAGGATCCAACGCCAAGATCATATGACACTAATATTCCAACATTTTCAGGAAGTGTAAGCTTTATCTCTCCTGCCCCTACGTTCAGATCAATTGTTTCTGGAATGGAGTTTATTCCCAAGGTAATATCTAGACTTCCTGCTCCAACATCTGTACTTAGCGATTGTAGTGAAGCTGTATCTAAGTCGACCATTCCTTCTCCTGCCCCTAATTCAATATTCACCGAAGCTGGGATTGTTTCTTGGCCTAGGGTTAGAGTATATACTGGAGATCTGAAATTCCACATTCCATAGTAATGTATTCTTGTATTATCAAATGTTGTTGTTAATACCCCATCTTTTGTAATGCTTTCAAGTGTTGGCTTGTTTCTATCTGTATAGTCTTTTGACTGGGAATAGAGAAAATAGTCTGCGTTTTCATCAACTAGATTTAATGTAGATGCTGCAACATTGATATTGAGAACTCTGTCTGTAATATCTGTATAATCTGCGAAATTAACATATGCATCACTTTCCATCAATGAACTGTCATCAACATTCTCACATTTATTAAATATACAGTTAGTTATACTTTCAGGTAGGAATGGAACGCTCTTAGTTTTTGTGAAGAAGTATGAAGTAGCTCCTATGAAGATTATGAATATCGTATATACAATTGGGTAGACAATCTGCCCTACTTTATTTTCTGGCAATATCATTTTTATTCCTCCTAGGATTAGAAGTATTGGCCAGAACCTAAATATCTGTAACCATATTCCCCATGAGACTACGTTTGTAGTATTTAATAGGAACAACAATCCTATTGCTACTAAAAATATTGCACCCGTAATATCTCTTTGTTTTTTGTCTTCCATTTGTGTGTTATTAAATTTACTTCACTTTATTTATGTTATCATTTTATCAATAACTTATATATTTTCAATACTTATGGAAAAGAAGCAGATATATAGATGCCCAATATGTGGAAATGTTGTTGAGGTATTGCATGTTGGTGGTGGTACTTTGGTATGTTGTGGTCAACCTATGTTGTTAGAAGAGGTTAAGAAATCTGAGGAAGGTAATGAGAAGCATCTTCCTGTGGTTAATGTAAATGGTAATGAGGTTAGTGTTAAGGTTGGTAGTATTCCTCATCCTATGACTGAAGAGCATTTTATTCAATGGATTGAGTGTATGGTTGGAGAGAATGTTTACAAAAAGGAATTAAAACCTAATGAGGCTGCTGAGGCTGTATTTATGGTTGAGGGTGATACTAGTAATATGATCGTTAGAGCATATTGTAATGTTCATGGGTTATGGCAAGCATAGGATTGAAAATCACATAGAGGTGTTTAATAAATAAACACCTCTACGGTGAAGGAAAAAAAGTTAT
>LBSF01000040.1 GCA_000991805.1 candidate division WS6 bacterium GW2011_GWC2_36_7
CTTGTGTATGTATCCATGACGCTTTCCGCTGTGGTGGTATTTAATGTTACTGCTGTTTTAGTCTCGTCGATAATGTCGATTCCTTGTTCAAGCATTAGGAATGAAAGAATTTCTGCGGCATGTGTGACATTTGATGATGTCCCCATAGCTAATCCTGCTTGTGTGATTTTCCCAGTTGAAGTTTTTTTTGTTAACTTTTGTGAAAGCTCTACAAATGAATCCCAATCTGTAGGAGGTGTGGTTACACCTGCTGCTGTGAGTAGTTGCTTGTTGTAGAATACGACCAACCCATCTATTTCTAAAGGCATAGCATATATATTTCCATCTTTGGCTGTGAAATCTGCAGTAGCGGTAGGGTAGAAAGTTGTTGAATATGTAGATGAAGTCATTACTGTACTTGGAAGTGGGTATAGGTATGTGTAGTACTTTGGTGTCCATGTGTTGTGGATTCTAAAGATATCTGGTGCTGGCTCTGATGAGGTAGATGATTGTTGTAAACGTGTGTAGAGTCTACTTTCGTAGTTGGTATATGTTTGTTGTGAGTAGAGGATGGTAACGCCTGGATGTGCAGACTGATATTGATCTATGAGTGGTTGCATCACAGAGGATGGTTCCCACAGTCCCCAATATACTAGTTCTCCAGTTACAGTATTTGTATTGGTATTACTTTTTGAGTTGGTATTTACCAAAAGTAATACAACGGTTGTAATTACTACCACGACTAGTGCAATTCCTGCAAAGAGGATAGCTGTCTTTTTCTTAGGATCCATTGTTTTGAGGTCTATCATTTCATATCTGTTTAATTTTAAATTTGTCTTTCTGCTACCACTATTAATCTTTTTGTTCCGATTCCGAGTGGCCAACAAGTCATTAATGTTACTGTCTCTTTGTTGTTTTGTGATTCTAGTATTGAGAAGTCATCTGGAGAAACGATCTTTTTACTTCTTACGATGTATTTTAGTACCTTTTCATCTTTTTTAATATCTACTTCTTCTCCCACATCTATATTACTCAATCTAGAGAATATTGTCTCGGGTAAGTTTTGGTGATTACTAAAGAAGCTTTCTACCGCGCTGTGACCGTAGATGAAGGAGTTGCCTCCATCTCCTGGGAGTGGTGTTCCTTTGAAATGTGCTAATCCTTGCTTAAGGAATTGGTTGTAAACTTTGTCATTGTAGCTATCTACATTTGCCGATATTTTAATATTTACTATCCCAATACTCTTAATATCTATATACATGTCTTTGTCGTAGTCCTTGTCTATGATTACTGTTTTTTGTGTTTGTGTTAATGGATCGTAATATTGTGAGCCTCCTCCGATGCTTCCTAATTCTGATGAGAGGTTTGCAAAGTAGCTTTTACCTGGATCATAGTAGGCGAGTTGTGATTCAATATATGTTTGGTAGGATTCGGGTACTGGATCTACCTTTGAATCTGCTCTTACTTGTTCAATCATTCCGTCTATGTATGACTTGGCTAGTGGGATTACTTGGCTTCCAATGATTACTAGGCCAATTACAGCTAGTACGACAGATATATATATTCTTGTCTTCTTTACTTTGGTTTGGCTTTCGGTTTGTATGTTCCAATCGGGATTTTGCATAACCATATATTACCAGATTTGGTTGGGAAATTGGAAAAGCTACTAGCAAATTGACTGAGCCTTTGCTAAAATACTTTGCTATGGAAAAAAGAGATTACTACGAAGTATTAGGTGTAGACAAAAAGGCAACTCAAAGCGAGCTTAAAAAGGCTTACAGAAACCTTGTTAAGAAGTATCATCCTGATTCTAACAAGAATGATGGTGCTGAGGAGAAATTTAAAGAAGTACAAGAAGCATATGAGATTCTTTCAGATGAATCTAAGCGTTCTGCATATGATCAGTATGGTCATGCGGGGACTGCTGGGTTTAATCCTGGTGCTGGTGGATATTCTGATTTTAGTGGTTTTGATGGTAATACTCCTTTTGATATGGGTGATATTTTTAGTTCTTTCTTTGGTGGTGGTAATCAAGGGTTTGATTTTGGATTTGGTAATTCTGGTAGAAGACAAGCACAGGGTGGTGCTGATATTCGTTACAGAGTGAGATTGAAATTTGATGAGGCTATGGAGGGTGGGGAATATGAGATTCAGGTTCAGAGGGATGAGACTTGTGAGCATTGTGAGGGTACTGGTAGCGAGGATGGTAAGGTTGAGACTTGTTCTGTATGTCATGGGTCTGGTCAAGAGAGGCAGGTTAGAAATACAATACTAGGTCAGATTGCAGTTATGGGCGTGTGTTCTAAGTGTAAGGGTACGGGAAAGAGTATTAAGAATGAGTGTAAGGTTTGTGGTGGTAGTGGTGTTAATGCTACTTCTGAGAAGGTCAAGGTGAAGATTCCTGCTGGTGCATATGATGGTATGATTTTGAGGTTTAGAGGTGGTGGTAATGCGGGTAACAATGGTAGTGCTCATGGGGATTTGTATGTTGAGATAGAGGTTGAGACTTCTTCTAAGTTTGAGCGTAGGGGTAATGATATTTATTCTGATGTTGATATTCCTATTTATATGGCTGTTCTAGGCGGTAAGGTTGATGTTGATACTGTTGCTGGTAATGTAGTTTTAAAGATTCCTAATGGTACTCAATCTGGAAGTATTTTTAGATTAAAGGGTAAGGGTGCATATATATTGAATGGTGAGGGTAAGAGGGGGGATCATTATGTGAGGATTAATATACATGTGCCTGGGAAATTGAATAGGAAGGAGAAGGAGTTGTGGGAGGAGTTGAGTAAGGTGTAATAATTGAGAAATTTGCTTGAATGACATGGCTTTCACAAAAAGTTGAAACGATTTATAATAAGTTAGGGTATTTTAACCTTAATACTTCTGTAATGATTAAATCAATAAGGGAAGACGTTTTTAATAGAACAAATCAGTTTTACTATGAGTGCGAAAATTGTGGTAAAAAAGGTGTACTTACGATTACGAATCTGTTTGTGAATATAGGAAATCAGGCTCAAATTGAGGAGCTACAGAATGAGCCTTGCCCACATTGCGATAAAATTCTTTCATTCAAAAAAAACAGTTAAAAAGTAAAAATCTGTTATTAAATTTAAAATATAACTAATTATGGAAGAAAAAGTCTTAATCAGTGGTATATGTCCAGCATGTAAATCTCAATTAAATTTTGATGATTATGACAGGCAATATAAACTTGTTGTTTGTCCTAGTTGTAAAAATGTTTTTCAGATAGAAAAAGCAAAACAGCTTCAGGAAGGAATCTTGAACTCAAAAGAAGAAGTAGATAATGAAGAGAGTGAAGATAAGTATATTTCTCTTTCTTATGGAGCGAAACAACTAAAAAGTGGAAGGATTTCGAGCTATTATTGTTTTATTACACATGAGAAATTGAATCTTACAAAAAAAGTGGTTGCTGATTATCCAGAATTACTTACTATAAAAATAGAATCACAGGTAAATGCTTATGAAAGGCAATGGAAAGAACTAGAAAAAATTGCAAGAGCCAAAGATTCTTCCTTAAACGCAGAAAAAGAAATTGAAGAACATGAGAATCTTTTGAAAGACTCTTTAAGAAAAGTAATAAGGATAGATTGGAAAAATTATCTAAAAAACGAGGAATTTGATATCCCAGAACCAGAGTTCAATGTCCCGGAACCAACGGAAAAAGATTCACTTCCAAAGAGAAACTTGTTGGAATCAATTTTCTCAGGATATCGAGAGAAAAGAGAGATTGAAAGGTCGGAATATCTGAAAGAATTAAATAAAGAATGGAAAACAGCGAAGGAATTGTACAAGAAAAATCTTGAAATATGGCAAAAGAATAAAGATAAGTTTGAAAAAGAACAAAACGATTGGAATGAAAGTATTGAAAAGCAAAAAGAACTTTATGAAAAAGGTGAGAAAGATGGAATAGAAACATTCTACAATTACTTACTAAAGGATTCTATATATCCTGCAAAATTCCCAGAAAATATAGAAGTGGAATATCACGAAGAAGAGAAGGCTTTAATTGTTGAATATGAGTTGCCAGATTTAGAAGATGTCCCTAAATTTAAAGGTGAAAAATATGTAAAATCAACAGGTCGAACAGAGCAGATTGAATTATCAGAGTCTGCGCGTGAAAGTTTGTATGACAAAATTCTCTACATTATTCCTATTAGGACGTTACATGAAATCTTTAATAATGATGAATTTAATAATATAAGTAGTGTAGCATTTAATGGTTTCGTAGATACGTTAGATAAAGCCACAGGGAAGACAAAAATAGTTTACATAATGTCATTGTTTGTTAAAAAAGAGGATTTCTTAGATCTTAACCTTGCAGAAATAGATCCAAAAGCATGTTTCAGAGGATTGAAGGGTATCGCAAGCAGTAAATTAAGTCAGTTAGCCCCTATAGCTCCAATTATGAATATGAGCAGGGAAGATAGGAGATTTAGAGAAGGTCATGATGTTATGGAGAATGTCGATGATACGGTAAATGTTGCATCTATGGATTGGGAGGAATTCGAGCATCTCGTGAGGGAAGTTTTCTCAAAAGAGTTTGGTGAAGCAGGAATGGAAGTAAAGGTTACCCAATCGAGCAGAGATTTGGGTGTTGATGCTGTTGCTTTTGATCCTGACCCTTTAAGAGGGGGGAAGATTATTATTCAAGCAAAAAGATATACTAATACGGTCAAAGTTGAATCTGTAAGAGCACTTTACGGTATTATGCAAGATGAAGGAGCAATGAAGGGAATTATAGTTACTACATCAGATTATGGTCCAGATGCTTATAAGTTTGCACAAGGAAAACCGATTACACTTATCAACGGGAACAATCTGTTGGCAATGTTAGAGAAATATGGACATAAGGCAAAAATCGACCTTAGAGAAGCGAAGAAAATAATGAACCAAAATTAAATTGTTTTTATAAAATTTACGAAGAAATTACCATTAGAGGAACGTTATGATAATGTTCAAGCTTACAAACTTATAGAAGAGGATCTTAAAGTTATATTTGCTTATGTGGATCCAAAAGGGAATAGTGATACATTCTCCCATAGAATTTATGAAGTTTTTTTACGAACATGTACAGAGTTTGAGAATGTGGCAAAACAAATATTGAAATATAACAAAATATCTGCAATAGGGGATGGTTACAAGATGCAAGATTACTTTAAGCTAGAGAAGGATCTAAAACTATCGGATTATATGGCCTTAAATAATGCTTTGGGAGTGGAGATATACCCGTTCTTTTGTTTGGGAGGAGCTAAGAATTATGGAGAAGTAATGAAAAATTTTGGATCTGGATTCTGGTACCAAGCTTACAATGAAGTAAAACATAATCGAAGCGAAAACTTCAAATTTGCAAAAATGGATAATTTACTTAGTGCAGTAGGGGGATTGGCTATTCTTTTATTTACACAGTATGAATCGAATGCTTTTTCCCCTTACAAAGAAGCATCTTTCTATCAAATCGATAAAGATGGGATAACT
>LBSF01000041.1 GCA_000991805.1 candidate division WS6 bacterium GW2011_GWC2_36_7
TCTCCAAAGCAATCCCATATAATCTCGAATGCCTTCGCAAAGTTCTGTCCAAGATCATGGGACGTCCCAAATTGCAATGATTTTCCATCAGGCATCATAGCTTCTACTCCAAAGGTATTAACTGCACCTGCAAACTTCTCACTTTCAGACTTTCTACCAGAATATGTTTCTACAGCAAGTACATCTCTAGCAAAATCTACATACATCTGAAGCATATCCATGACTTCTTTGATATTTTCCTCTTCAGTTGCATACACAGTATGCCCTTCTTGCCACAAAAATTCAGATGTTCTTAAGAATGGTCTAGTTCGTTTCTCCCATCTCATGATATTTGCCCATTGATTAATCTTCATTGGAAGATCTCTCCATGAGGTAATCCATCTTGAGAAGGTATCGTAGATAATGGTTTCTGATGTAGGCCTTATGATCAACTCTTCTTCTAATTTTGCATCCTCATCAACTACAATTCCCTTTCCATCTGGAGATTCTTTTAATCTGTAATGGGTTACCACAGCACATTCCTTAGCAAAACCTTTAACATGAGAGGCTTCTTTTGTAAAAAATGACTTAGGTATGAGTAATGGGAAGTATGCATTTTTGTGGCCGCTAGCCTTGATTCTTCTGTCTAATTCCTTCTGTATATTCTCCCATATGGCGTAGCCGTATGGCTTAATGACCATGCAACCTCTAACAGCAGAGTTCTCTGCTAATTCTGCCCTCTCTATGATATCTAAATACCATTGTGAGAAATCTTCTGTTCTAGATGTAATTCCTTTGTCTGCCATAACGGACATTTTACAATATATTTCCAAGCCTGGCTATGGCCTGGCATTGATTCAAAGTTTATTCATAATCATTAAGGCTTGTACTGCCTACAGCCTTTTTCTGTCTTGTATATTTAAAAGATTAGACGTGTTTGAATAACCAATTGCATATTAAAAAGGAAGAGAAGAACGGTAGTATAAGGTAAAGCAGTGATGAACTTTTTCTGAACGAAGGCCTGGCTATGGCCTGGCCTGTTAAATGATCTTAGGACCAAATCCCCAATGATGAGCAGCTTTAGCTAATGCAGTATCTGGATGTTCGACAATCCATTGCTCCATATTACCTCTGCCCAATACCACATCCTTTGCCTGGATTACGGCCTCTACACCTGCTTCAATACCCCATGGGTGCCCAAGAACTCCACCACCCGTCTGGATGATAATGTCTTCCCCAAGTTGATGTAAGACCTCAGGAATAGTACCTGGATGTAAGCCCCCTGAAGCTACATGCCATACGGGTTTCATCCCATACCAGTTCTGTCCCAAGGTCATGCTTGAAGCTGGAGTAATATCCAACTGTAAAGCATCTCTAATAAGTTTAGGCTCGCCATAGTTTTCCATTTTAGTATTAGGTGCCCCACCATGAAGTGAATCCACACCCAGCATCCTCATGATTTTAGCAGTCACGATCATGGACATGGAAAAGTCTTTGATTTCGCCCTTGTCATACACCCCAGGACCAGATTCCCTGTCAAAAAGGCTATGCATCGCCCTATGTGCATGTATTGCTAACCCCGGGTTATGCATTCTCATAGTTTGAATCGCACTAAATCCGGTAGTAACAATATCCATCATCATCCATCTTCCGCCCTGTGCTTTGATTTTGTCTGCTCTCTGTATCATCACATCCAGATTTGAGTGCGTCACATTACAAAGATAGAATTTTCGTTGTCCCGTCTTTCTTTCTACTTCCCTCAGCACCCTATGTATTAATTCACATCTGTCATCAAAAGTATTAAATCTAAGACTTGTCAGATTCTCATCGTCCTTAATACCATGATATTGAGCATTTGCAGCACTAAAAAGTATCTCTGCCAACTTTGCCTGTTCCTTGGCTGTACGTCCTACTTTTGGTTTAGGAACAGTACAAAGCAATGGGCCTTCTTCAACATGTAAAAGCTCTCTCATCCCATCAATTCCAAACTGCGGACCTTGAAATGATTGAATAATATCTTTAGGAAAACGAATATCTAAGCATCGGAATGCCTTAAGCATCTTCATTCCATCGATATTCCCTACCACTCCTGCCAATATTCCTGACATATTGTCTAATTCGAAGAGTTCCTTCTTGTACGCTATCTTGAATGTCTTAGTCTCTGGTTCTAGATCAAATGCTACTGCCCTAAGCTTTTCTGCCATTCGTACGCCTGAATCACGACCAGAATATACATCTGTCCATGTCCCAGTGGAGCTTTCTGCAGCGCATGCAGCCACTACATCTTCAAATTTGTCCATACCAATACCATCAGCAAGCTCAATATCGAGGTATGTAATGATGTAATTCTCGTCTGGGTTCTTAGGTTTCCAGCCTTTTGGGGCAATGTAACCGTTGTGTGTAGCTCCAATAACCATAGGGGCAATATGTTTAATTAGGTATATACATATTAGAGGAGAACGATTAGTTTGTAAATCACGCTAAAGAACAATATAATGGGCATATGTTTAAAAGATTCCTTAAGAACAACAATGTACAGGGTTACAGAGTTCAACAGCTGTATGACCAGTACTTCAAACAGGTTATATCCTCATGGGATGAACTTACTAATTGGCCTAAAGACCTAAGAGAGAAGCTTAAGGAGGAGGTTCCTTTTACAGAATTAGTGAATTTTACTGAATTTCCCTCTTCCGATCACAAGACTATCAAGGTGCTGACAAATACTAAGGAAGGGTTTCCTGTTGAGAGTGTGTTGATGCGCAACAAAGACCGTATTACCGTGTGTATTAGCTGTATGAGTGGTTGTCCTGTTGGTTGTAAATTTTGTGCTACTGGGAGAATGGGTTTAAACAAAAGCCTCTCTACCCATGAGATTATGGATCAGATTATGTATTTCCAAAGGAAGTTGAAAGCTACTGGTGAGAAGATTACCAATATTGTGTATATGGGTATGGGCGAGCCTCTGCTCAATTTGAAACATGTTTCTGAGTCTATCAATTTACTAACAGATAGCAATGTTATGGCAATGAGTGCTAGAAGGATTACTGTATCTACTTCTGGATATATTCCTCAATTAGAAGAGTTTTTGAAGAAGGATATGGGTGTTAATCTGGCTATTAGTCTTCATGCTCCTAATCAAAAGCTTCGTGAGAAGCTTATGCCTACTGTTGCGAAGTTAAATCCTTTAGACAAGCTTATGGAGGTTTTAATTAAGGATCAAAAGAAGAGGAACAAGAAGATTACGTATGAGTATCTAATGCTTAAGGATATTACTGATACTCCTGAGTGTGCCAAGGAATTGGCTAAGTTACTTAAGAATCAGATTGTACTTGTTAACCTTATTAACTTTAACAAGGTTAATGGTATTTCCTATGAACCTAGTACTAGAAAAAGGATTGAGGGTTTTAAAGCGGTATTGGATAGTAGAGGTATTACTAATACATTAAGATATTCATATGGGAGTGATATTAAGGGAGCTTGTGGGCAGTTGGCTAGCATTTCATAATCTTGAGTTTGATCTCATTAAAAAATCATTTTCCACAAAAATGTTGTGATAAAATTTGTGTATGAAGAAAGGAATCATAACCAAGGAAATTGGAGCTTCTCCAAATTACGACGAGAATAAAGCTGGCGATTATTTCGCTAATCTTGGCTACGATATCTTTTTTCTCACTATTAGTAAGACTTTACATCACACATCACCAGATATAGAAATGTGTGACAAAAAATGGGAAATAAAAACTCCCAAAGGGAATGGGAAATACACCATAGAGCATCTAATTCAGCATGCTTCCAAACAGTCGAAGTACATTATTATTGATTTGCGTCAATGCAAAATGTCAGAATCAAAGGCATTATCAAAGATTCAAACAGAGTCAAGTTTACGAAAGGTTATCAAAACTGTACTGGTAATTACAAAATCGAAAAATCTATTGATTCTAAAAGGCAAGTTTGGTAATATGAAGGCATAGGAATACCTCCTTTGTCGGATGACTTAGGAGGTATTCTTTTTTTTATCGTCTATTGCTTAAACCTGCGAACCTCTTTCTTCGCAAAATTCACTATATATTTAATAAATTCCTCGTCGAAAATGATATTTTGTGCCTTAGCCTTTTGATGCGCAATTTCCAAATATAAATTTAAGGCATTGATATAACTTTCTGAGATATCTACCATCCCATCTGAAGGAAAAACCTTTTTAAGCTTCAATATATCTTCTTTTGTCATTCTTTTATAAAGAACTTTTGCTACATGAGCTCTTACTCTCTCCTCTTCATTGACTAATTGCCAACTCATGTATTTTTCATTAAGAATTATAAGCAAAGCATCAGTTAAACTTTCCCACCTGCGATATATATCAAAATCTTTTCTAAAGAAATTCTTCGTTGTTCTTGGAATTCCAAACAGAACATTCATTAAATCATAGCCTACTGTCTTTTTAATATCATATACTTTGCAATCTCTGTCTAATCCTTCTGCAGAATCATTATGAAAAGCTGTGATTATCGGACTAAACGGAACCCCAAACCCATCTCTTTCAATACTCATATCTATCTTTTGATATGGCGAATAGTCCATAAGCATAATCATTTCTGTGAATTTATTCTCATTGGATATAAAGGGAAATGTTTGCCTAATTAAAGAAATCTCCTTTTCGATAATGCGATGAACTTTTCGTTGTGTTAAATATGGATCCTTTGAAATAATACGGATATCAACATCAGAGAAAGAATCAGAGATCCCTTCAACTATTTTCCCCCATATTTCTATCTTCCATACTTCTTGCTCTTTTGAGAAAACCTCTATAAGTTTGTTACATAATTGCTGTGCTTTTGATTCCATCTTTATTAACATTTAATAAAAAACAATCTCGGGGTGACTCGACTTGAACGAGCGACCTCTACGTCCCGAACGTAGCGTTCTAGCCAACTGAACTACACCCCGTACTCATTTACATCTCATCCACAACCCCTATACCAAGTAGTTCTAACCCATTCCTCATCGTTAGCATTGTAGCTTGTACAATTGCTAGTAATGATGCTCTATCCTTTTCGGGAGCTTCTAATACAGAAACCTGCTGATAGAAATTGTTAAAAGATTGTGCAAGATCGAAGACGTACTGGGACAATGTTGAAGGTGCGTAGTTTAAACCCGAAGCTAGCAGAATCTGTTTAGACTTGCCAAGTGTCTCGGCCAAACTCTTCACTGCGGCATTCTCGAGAATGCTCTCATCAATATTTCCCCCATTTTCAATTTCTGTGTTGTTTTTTAACAAAGATTTACACCTCGCATACACATACAAAAGATATGGACCCGTATCACCATCAAAACTCAAAGCCTTAGTCTGATCAAACACAATATCACCACCTACTCCAACCTTTAGAAATGCATATTTAATAGCTGCAATAGCTATCTTTTGACTCTTCTCCTCGATACCATCAGTAACT
>LBSF01000042.1 GCA_000991805.1 candidate division WS6 bacterium GW2011_GWC2_36_7
TGTACCCGATTGTAAAGCTTGATAGAGTTTCTTTTGCATATCCATATCTAAGGTTAGATACAGATTCTTACCCGAAACTGGTTCACTAAGTGTCAAACCTTCTTCTGAGATTTTCTTTCCTAAAGCATTAACCTCCCATGCCACTTTTCCATCCTCTCCAGCTAGTTGCTCGTCATATTCTCTCTCGAGACCCGTTCTACCAACGACATCTGTTGAGTTGAGGTAATCAATACTATCCAAATCCTCAGCTGTAACATCTCCAGTATAGCCCAGGATTGCAGAAAGGATATTCTTGTATGGGTATGATCTTTTGCTACCATCATCTATATATATACCCAAAAGTTTTTCCGATGATGCCTTGATCTGTATGACCTCGTCATTACTTAGGTCTGAGGCAATTAAGATATCTGTAAAGTATGGACTCTCACCATGAATTGCAATTACTCTTTCAAGAATAGATGCGTACTCTGTCTTTTTGTCATCTGAGATATTCTTCCAATGAGTTCCTAGTATACCCCCGAGGGTATTAGATATCTCCTCAAGTAGAGTATTGTTCACTTCGCCATCTTCAATGTATTTATCTATCATTATATACAGCCCTACAGAAGCTACGTTCTCTACTAACTTAGTTCCATTTCTGTCAAACATCACCCCTCTGTATGCAGGGATACTCTCTACTCTCACCTGATTATTCTCTGATTTAGCAAGCATTTCCTCCCCATTTGTAATCTGAAGTGCAGAAAGCTGCCACAGTAGGATGGCAAATAGCCCAAAGAAAAGCATAAAGGCGACAAGATAGTTCCAAGGAGACCCGGGCGAATACTCTGGAGACGACTTTAGAACTTTTTTAACGTTGTGTTTCAAATCGCTTTTCAACAAAACAACATTGTTTTGTTTGTTAGAAGACTTACTTTGGGTTATTTTAAACTTTTTTGAAAATTTTAATTCCATTATATTCCTACAAAGATCTTAATTTCGTCCCCTCTTCCTTCTTTCTTAGTCTACTCCATACGATATCAAACGCTACACAGAAGAGCACAGATATAGCTGCCTTCAATACCATTCCTCCCAGCATTACACCCGTTATGACAGTTCCTTGACCAGTTAAAATAAGATTAGGAACAAATGCAACGAATAGGTAGTAAAGAAAGATGCAGACAAACTTAACACTGTACCCAGGCAAGCTATTCTCTAATGGTACAGCTAGGGATATTCCCATCATTATGAGCAAAGGTACAGCAACCATTAGGAGGTTAGTTCCAAGCACATAGTGATATATGACATCTAAGATTAAGGAGCTCAAAACAGAGAGAGACAGTAAGTGCTTCCAATTAATCTTGTTAAAAAGGGAGACATTTAGAAGGAAAAGAAACCTCAAATTACCCAATGCTACTAAAAAGCTTTCTAAGAAGATGACCCCGAATGTAGTTAAAAGCACATACAGTATCGACATTTTAATATTTATTCAAATTATTCTACCTTAACAAACACCTGCATTAAATTATCATAGTCGAGGATTGGAGAAACGAAAGCTGTTTTGTATGTACTCGCAGGATTACTTGAAAGTCCAACAATATATCCCAAAGCAAAGTACCCTCCAACTTTTGAATCGTTAATGTAAACAATATCTCCATTAGCAACACTGGAATTCATCGAGATATTCTCAATCTTAATACCCTCAGCAGAACCGCTTACTACTGCATCACTAAGAATATTGGCTTTGGCAACATTGTCGCTTTCAGACTTCAATACAACAACTTCGAGATGGGAGCTTTCATTAGAAGGGAGCCTAACAGAGCTACCTTTTAGGTCAACACTCGAGACGATACCTACAAAAACATTCCCGACAGAAACCACATCTCCCTGCCTAATGTCTGATTCACTTCCCTGATCTATGAGCAATATATCAACATTGTCATCTCTCAGAACGTTAGCCAAAATATACTTTGAGCCTTTGTTTCCCAAAGCTATCTGCTTTTTCAAAGCTTCATTTTCATTCTTAAGGACAAGATAGTTGGCATACTGTGTCTCATTCTCATATGATTTTATTTTCAGGTCGTTAAATTCTTTTCTAAATGCTCCAAGATTAACGAATGTCTGGAAATACTCCCCTACCTTTGTTCCTGCGCTATTTGCTTGAAATGATATTGGCTCAAATGTAAACGATATTCCGTTCCTTAATCCTGCCAAATTACCGAATCCATCCATTAGTAAAAAAACAATTGCCAATACCAATGAAAGATATATTGCTATGTTGCTATTTTCTACTTTGGAAGAACTGTTTTTCATAGTAGATATTATTAAACTAACTCATTCCAAGATCTTTGGATTCTTTCAAGGAGTTCAATGTGATCTAACATCAAGGCAGTACCTCTAGCTACTGCAGAAAGTGGGTCATCCACTATCTTTACAGGAAGATTTAATTCCTCCGCCCAGAATGTATCCAATCCCTTTATCAACGCTCCGCCCCCAGTTAAATGTAATCCCGAGGTTAGCAAATCTTTTAGTAATTCGGGTGGAGTATCTTCAATTGCATCTTTAACAGCTTCAGTAATCTGATATATGGAGGTCATAATAGCTTCTCTAACTTCTACGCTACTCAGTTCAACAGTCTTTGGAAGCCCTGTTAAGAGGTCTCTACCTTGTACAGACATCTTAGTTTCTTTTTTGAGTGGCATTGCTGAACCTATGGCAATTTTTACATCTTCAGCGCTTCGCTCCCCTATTAGTACGTTGTATTTTTCTCTTACATAGTTAACAATATCCTGATCCATTTCATCTCCAGCAATTCTTAATGTGTTGTCTACAACGATATCACCAAGTGAGAATACGGCAATGTCTGAAGTACCACCTCCAACATCTACAATCATACTCCCAGAAGCATCCTCCACAGGTAATCCGGCTCCTATTGCCGCTGCCATGGATTCTTCAACTATGAATACCTCTCTCGCTCCAGCTGTCTTTACAGCATCAATAACGGCTTGTCGTTCTACTTCGGTTACTGAAGATGGAACTCCAACAATTACCCTTGGCCTTGGTAATTTAAATGAATTCCCAAAATATGAATGAGCTCTATGTATGAAATGATGAATCATCGCCTGTGTAGTATCAAAATCTGAAATGACTCCATCTTTCAAAGGGCGTACTGCGGCTATGTTTGCAGGTGTTCTACCAATCATTTGCCTAGCTTCTTTACCCACAGCGAGTACTGTCTTAGTTCTTTTGTCTATTGCTACAACAGAAGGTTCTGAAACTACTATGCCATGATTACGCATATATACCAAGGTATTTGCGGTACCAAGATCAATTCCCAAATCATATGTTAGTAGTTCCCAGATTGAATCAAAAATTTTCATAGACTGATAGTATACAACTAGATATTAATTGATTCTATCATTAAAAAAAAGAGAACACGAGGGTTCTTTACATAATCGTAACTAGGGTAATTGGCAAACTAAGCGGTCTTTTCTTTTGCTTCTTTTTGTAATCTTTTGTAGCATTTCATACAGATTGTGACGTTCTTTACTGTTCCGTCAATATCTAAGTCTATACTTCTAAGATTTGGTTTAAACTGTCTAACAGTGTGTGGTGCCTTATATCTCCAACCCACTGAGTGCTTGTGTTGGATACTTCGACCTGCTATCGTAGATTTTGTACAAATGAAACATTCTTTTGACATAACGGAGGTATTATAAACTAAAATCTGTTTTATTGTCAAAGATTTTGTGACATATATTATATAATAGATTATGTTTGGTATTAACTCAGATACAATTTATTGGATTATACTTGCAGTCCCAACTATCCTAATTGCTTCTACAGTACACGAATATGCGCATGGATGGGCTGCTTACAAGCTTGGGGACCCTACTGCAAAAGCAGCTGGTAGACTTACATTAAATCCCCTTAAACATATCGATCCTATCGGTGCATTATCTATGATTCTCTTTAGATTTGGATGGAGCAAACCTGTACCTATTAACGAATACAACTTTGAAAGGAGAGAGGTCGATACTGCCTTGACTGCATTAGCAGGACCTGTCTCAAATCTATTACTTGCACTATTTGCTGGTCTCATCAATTTAGTATTCAGACCTGATTCTAGTTCTATCTTTGCGGTTATACTAATGGTCTTTGCTTCTATTAATATTTCCTTGGCAGTTTTCAATCTCATCCCTATTCCTCCATTAGATGGGCATAAGATAGTAAGAGCTATATTGCCTAAAAAAATACGCTATTATTGGGAAAAGCTTGAGAAATTCTCCATAATAATTATCCTTTTATTTATCCTTCCAATTTCACCACTTTCGACCTGGACGATGAATTTTCTGTCTTTTGTGATGACTAAACTATTGACCCTTCTAGGTTTCCTGTAGAATCTTCCTTACAGGCTTTTTCTTATTTGCATACTATCTATTTGCGTTCTAGAATGTAGATGTTCTAGTGGGGATTTATAGAAATCATAGCTCTATAACCGTAATAAGGGATCCCACACATCACTTGACTCCGTGGAGTCGAGTTGAGGAATCCCACCTGTTTTACAGGGCTCTATGATCCTAACCCACTAGAGCATTCTTCAAGTCTATTGCATATAAAAGCACCTCCTACTGGCAATAAACAGTTGTATATATTTTTCAAGTATAATATACTTACTGTCGTTAAGCCTAAGTAGCTCAGTTGGTCAGAGCAACTGTTTTGTAAACAGTAGGTCGAGAGTCCGAATCTCTCCTTGGGCTCCATTAAGCAGAGGTGGCGGAGTGGTCAATCGCATTGGACTGTAAATCCAACGTCTTCGGACTACACAGGTTCAAATCCTGTCCTCTGCATATGGATATATATCTATATATGTTTTACAATAGATATATAAATTAAATACAAAACAAATCCATGGATACTATCTTCCCTATTGTCATGATGCTTCTCTTTGCTACTGCAGGTGTTCTGGTGGTTGGAGGGATAATATATCTTGTTACTCAGTTGGTGAAGAATAAAGATGCTAAAAATACCAAACCATTGAATATAACTGTAGGAATGCTTTTTAAGATATACCTCTATGTCATATCCTTTATCTCTCTCGCTGTATCAATTGTCGGTGGCACGATGCTCATTAAAGCAGGTACTTCATATGCATTTGGAATTCCGTTTTCATACACCCTCTACTCTGCAACTGATACATATGTAGAAGAGATAAAAGATCCAGATATGATTCAACCAGACTGTTATGAGGGAGAAACCATGACATTCGGAGACAAGGTCGTATGTTTTGATGAAGATACTAGAAAACAAGAGTTGATAACTGGGGCGACATTCTTTGTATCTATGCTAATGATTTTTGGTTTACATCAATTTGCGTTAAATAGATTAGAAAAGAAATCT
>LBSF01000043.1 GCA_000991805.1 candidate division WS6 bacterium GW2011_GWC2_36_7
TCCGATACAATCGGAAATCATGAATATATTACATATCATGATAAATATCCATACAAAATCACTATATTACTAATAAATATTAGTATAAATCTCAGTATTTATACCCACTTAATTAGCACTATACTTGCTATAGGAACTCTTAAAAAGTTTTAAATCCTATCTCTTGTTTGTAAAGATTGTACTCAGTACCAAAGAATATTGTTGATATACTCGAATATTTGTTGTCATAGGTTATTACCACTGTAGGATTGATCTGACTGTAAAGTCTTAAGTTTCTTTGAATTGACATCCCCTCTCCTCCTGTTGTTCCAAATGCTACAGCTCCTCAAAATATCCCAACGCCATCTCTTAAAAGATGAGAACCATCAGCTACAGTAAATACTATCTGGTTATCTGCAATTAGGTAACCTTCAATGTAATCGTAGAGTACTTTTGAGCCTGTTGATTTGAATGTTCCTGCATCTACATATATATTATTCTTTGCTACAAATATACATCCACTGAGTGAGCTTCCGTTGCTGTTCACATCAGGATTAATATGTATGTCTTTTTCTGTAATGAACAGTGTTTTTTCATCACATACATAGCCTGAAGGAATGGAGATATCTTCTGTAGAGTACATGTAACATTCCGTTCCATCACAACTATCTGAGACTTTTGTATCACCAGATGCCTTGGTAAATGATGTTAATTGAGCTTTGTATTTTCCAAGCTTATTAAAGAATCTGTTATACCAGTAATCCTTTGTATTATTCGAATCTTCTATATTAGTAGCTAATACAGCTCCATTATTGATATGTAGAAGGTTAGAGATTGAGGTATTTCTAGTAGAGAGTAGTTCTGTACCTAAATCAATTCTATCTGAGTTCATTCCTGTCTTAGAATTAAAGACGTCATCTAGGTAAGAAAGCCCAGCGACATCTTTAGCAGTAGAAGATATGTTTCCTTGGGAGTATACCGTTGCCCCTCTTGTAGCAAACCATGGGTTTAGATCTATTTCATCAGTAGTACCGTTGGTATTACAAGCTTTGTCATATGCTGTTATGTACAGAGCAATTTTTCCACTCTCATTATCTCCGACATTTACTAAATCTGTTTCTCCCGTATTGTTATTGAATTTCCAAGCGTTAGTGTCATTGTAGAGTCCAATTTCACTGTCAGAAGGTATTTGCGCATTTGGGTCAAGGTTAATAGCACCAAGTAATGTTGTATACGCACTTGGTAAGAATAGCTTTATACCTTGAGGGTCCGTAGATACTCCTCCTAACCTATATGCATTTATTACAGTTCTCCCTATTCCACTAGTCACATCTGCATTGCTCCAAGTCATGTAAGTATTCTGTGGATCTACAATTTGTTGGGTTATTTCTTCTACAGTAGGACTTACGAGATCAATTCCCCAATTAAAGAATTTGTAGAAGTAACTTTGGTCTAAGAGATTTCCATTGATCATGAATGTGTCTAGGGATCCTCCGTAGATGTTGTACATTCCTGAGAGGTTTGAATCGTTATTTATGAATCTTATCTTGTAATCGAATATGACGTTGGTATCTTGAGTTACAGATATATCTGATATTTCAATTATGTTTGTTGCTGCAACATTGATATATCCCACTCCATCAGTAAGAGATATTAATCCCCATGTAAGGTCAGAGTTGGTGGTATATATGTTTGGATTGTTCCAATCGCTTCCATTTTTCTTAATCATTATTCCTAGGTCTGTATTTACACTTTCAGAGTATGAGGCTGATATGGTTCCAACAGTTGGGACATTTGTATCTTTACTAAACCAGAGTGTGAAGGCTTGAATTTCGTCCAAACTATCAGTGTCTGTTACGCCTGCATTAATATGTAATTCATTGTTAATTTCGGTTCCTGTGTATGTTAAAGAAGAGCATCCTCGTGTTGTAGTATTTGTGCCTATTTCAGGAATCCATGTACATGTAGGGTCTCCTGGAGTACAAGGATCTGGAGGATCAGGGATGTAGTCAACTACGTAGTAGCCTTCAATGGCAAGAGAGTATTTATATGTGTCAGCACATTTGTCTGTAGTAGCATATTTTGCAGAGATCATCCCTGTAGCCCCCTCCTTAAGTACTTGATTTACAGTTAGGGTTGTAGGATCAAATGTTTGAGTATTGTTTGCATTTGGCATTATGGTACAGAAATCTTCGTCTGCATTGCATGAGGTCCATGTTTTCCATTCATTATCATTTCCATAGTTGTTTGCTTGGAAGTAGTAGTTAGCTCCCCTTGAGGTTACTGGTGCTGTAAAGGTTGGTGTAGTTATCTGTACGTTAGAAGAACCTAGGGCTGGAAGTTTAATATGAGTTGGGTTATTTGGATCTGTAGAAAGAGTATATGTTTTGCTATCTACAATCATGCTGACAGAAACAGGACCTGATGTTGATCCATTGGATTGAATGAAGGATGTATTTGTCTCTGGGTAGTAGCAAGCCCCTCCCGTATTTGTACATGAGGAACATTCGTTTGATTGAGAACAACTTGCATTGCCCGCTGCACATAATGGGCCTGAATATGTAGAAGATGCTCCTGCAGGACATGAGGGGGTGCATGAACATGAGATTTGTGAACAACATGATTGGTGGCTACCATTTGGATAACATGTTGATCCAGTAGGTATACAGCCATCTGCACCAGCAAACGCTTTTCCATCTCCATTACAGTACGAGATACTTGTCATGGGAGTACCAGTACAACAGACCATCATATCATCAGATGTAGGACAGTTAGAGTATGGTTGGGATAATGAACAGCAATAATCATAATATGTAGTACAACGAGTGGTACCATAAGTTCGGCCATTATATGTACACGTTAACCCAGCATCTACACATACTACTCGATTAGCTGCAAGCGTGTGGTTTGCGAGTGAAATGCAAAAGAAAATTGAAAATAAAAAAACAAATAGAATTTTAAATTTTTTCATCAATAGATAATTGCTGCTAAATTAAGACACTTGTTTCTCAAATTATTGTTTCTGTAGTAATTTAATAGATATTTCCCTGTTTTATCTAAAAGTGTGGAATCTAATAAATTTGTACAAAAAGGAGATTCTTGCTTAGCAATATTGTTCAAGACTTCATCTTTTATTCTATTGCTATCTGCTTTAAAGAATTGATCGTTCTGGTCAATTGCATCATAGATCTTTCCAATTCCACAGAAGACCTCACCACTTATGCTCTTTGTATTATTGATTTCGTCAACAAAATTTTTAAGAAGAGAAAGATTAGCGATATTATTTTTTTGTTCTTTCAAATATAAACTATCATATATTAATGAAATCTCCTTTAACAATGCAATTTCATTTTCTTCCACCTTTTTATCCCAAACAGGAGTGGCACTTAAATGTTTGATTCCAGAAGAGATAGAATTTATTCCATATAATTGTGTTTTATTACAGATATTTTGAAATTGTTTGTTTTCAGTACTGTCACAGGCAAAAAGAATTCTAATAGTGTTATCATCCCAGCTATATAAATATTTATTGTTATAATCATTCTCAGTTAATGAATTTGCCATGATGTAAGCTTTGTAATCATTTTTATTTTTATCACTAATATAATCAGGCAATTTTTCTGGTCTTGGACAAAAATCGACACTATTGTCCGTTATGTATACATCCGACATACTTAAAAATTTTGTATCTCCCTCATAATTGGTTTCAATTTTTGTTTTATTTGGAATGATTTTTACTAAATTAGCAATATCTTCATTAACAATATTTTGGATATAGGTATCATCTACCTTAGAGAAGGAAACATTATTAAATGAATAGTCACCTAAGATCCCTTCCTTAGTATATGTAAATACCATATCAACAGGCATCAGTTTTTTATATCCCAACACATCGTTGGTATATGAAAGGTTGTCATTTTTCTCACATATTGTTAAATCTTTTAATTCTTTATCCTTAGTTATTACCTGTATTTCAAAACAGCTATTAGAATCAATATTAATTAACAAAGCCTTACAATCTACTGAAAGATTTTCATCCTTCAAGGTAGTATCACACCAATTAGCAACATCAGAATATTTATCTACTGAATATGAGGTTGAATCATTTGTCCTTGGATTAATAAATAGGTATATCCCAGCAGTAATAGCAGAGAGTACAAGTATTCCTAACAGGAGTATTATATATTTCTTCTTTTTAGATATAACTACTTGCATAGTATTCTATTTAGGCAGATTAGATATGTTTAGTATATACCAAAATATTCAAAAAACACAGTCTCTATATAATTCTAAAAAGAATATATCTTAAGGATTTAGATTTGGGATTATTGTATAATAAATAGAGAGTGTGGTATAATATACTATAGGTTAGAAATAGCTTATACTGCTCTTTAAAAGACCTATTTCTATAAATTTCTCTCTTTGCACTTGTGGAACCTCTATGTTTTTACATATTGGTTAGAAGCATTAAGGTTCCACAAATCTATTAAGGAGATGAAAATGAATAAAACAATGAAAGTTGTACGTTGGCCGTTGTTGATTGTCTGTATTGCAGGCATGGTTATTGGTGCATTTTTTATGATGACACCCTCAACAACCCGAATTTATTCGGAAAAAATTGCCTTCTGCAATGATGGCTTATGCCAGATTTCATCGCTTCAACGCTATTCTAACGGATCCGCCGCTGGTTCTTCCAGTAATGGAGTCTCCACTGAGTGGGTTGATGAATGGATGAAGTCTGAATGAAAATAAGAAATAGGTCTAGAGGAAGTCTGGGAAATATATTGTCTTTATGACATACCCCAGACTTTCCTCGAAAACCCCATCCGATACAATCGGAAATCATGAATATATTACATATCATGATAAATATCCATATAAAATCACTATATTACTAATAAATATTGATATAAATCATTAGTATTTATACCCATATCGTTAGTACAACCCCTATTATAGGTAATTCATATAACAAACCATTGAAATATTTTGGTGATTTAAAACAGCCCAAAGAACATAGAAACACCCAAAAGAATAAATATAATTCCAATTATTAAATGCATAACCTTAACATTCTTCTCCCTCCACTCAGTAATTTGTTTAATACTCTTAGAACCAAAGAACACTAACAAGATTATAACCACCATTGGAAGTACAAATATCAAATTGTAAACAGTTAAATATGGCAATGCACCTGCAAACTCACCATATGACAACATACCCCCCAATATTACATACGGGCCAATAGTACAAGGAAGCAAGAACAAAGTAACAAACATACCCAAGCCAAAAGCACCAAGAGGAGAAGTAACCCTCGCAAGAATCTGTTGTACCTTAGGTCTAAACATCATAGGCATCTCTGTACCAATAGATCCTGGCTTGTCCCCTAGCCCCTTGTACAAATACAGTTTGATACTACTAATACCCTGTACAACCTCAAACGCTTTTACAATCAATAACCCATATATGAAATATGTAACGAATACCGCAGCTACAAATGCCAAGCCAGCCCACAATATCTGTTTTCTATCCTTGGGATGATATGTAGCTATGGCAATTAACATCATTAAAAGCACAGACAATGCACATGGATTTATAGAGTCCGTAAGCGCAAGTGCCGATATCTTCCCCCATGAGATACTGCTAGAATCAGTAGAACCCGAATTAGTATTTGTAATTTTTCCATCAGTAATCTGTGCATCATTATTCCCTCTCCACAGTAACGACCAAGAGCCAATATTAACACCATGGGTATATATTTCATTTCCACCAGGATATTCAATAGTCATATCTTTAACTTTTGTACCTTGTAGTGTTTGGACATACATATCCAAGTCTTTCGCAGCTAAAAACTCCTTTATCAACTCTATCTGCTCAGTTGTTAAATCCTTAGAGGTACTCTGTAGTGCCACCCTGTCCTTCACAAACAGTTTTACCCTTCCATCGAAATCATTAAGATTCAAGTCTTCCCAGGTAACAGTCTTGTTAGCTAATTCGATGGTATTCACTTGTAGCTTAGCTACTTGAGTGTCAAAGTTATTAAGAATTTGTGTATCACCCTGATCAAAGTCATTAGGTGCGTACAATATCAAAGGAATAGCTAATTGGTATCCATATTTTGCATTGTAGCTATACAACATTGATGCATTAGAAGACTCTTGATATATCTCATACTCAATCATTAACAACCCATCTTGTTCATTCATATTGTTGTGTATTACTGGAGAAACCTTTGCACAATGAGGACACCCAATACCTGTAAAATATGTAAATGCTTTTATCTCTTGTTTAGGAGTCGTAGTTGTTGTTCCCTGAGCATTTACTAAGCTAGGTACGAGAAAAAACAAGCATAGCGCAAGGACTATTTGTATTAACTTGCTCTTTTTTAGTAGACTATATACATTAGACATGTCTATTAATCTATCAATTATCACTAAATATCTCAAGTGGACATAGCTTTTTCTGAAAAACAAAAATCCATTATCGATGACATACTCCAATGGTACAAGGAGCATCCTGTGCAATATCTAACCTTTGGTGGTTATGCTGGAACAGGTAAAACTACTATGCTTGGATATCTTGGACAACATTTATACAAGGAGAAGAAGAATATTAAAATTGCATACTGTAGCTATACTGGAAAAGCAGCAAGAGTCCTTCAACACAAGCTTAGAGATGCTAAATCCCTATTCAAATCTGATTACATTGGCACAATACACGGTTTAATCTACAAAGCTATATGTGACGAAAGAGATAATATCATTGGTTGGGAGAAAAAATTACAAGAGGAATTTACATATGATTTAATAATCGTTGATGAGGCATCTATGGTTACCAGGCAGATATGGGATGATCTTTTGAGCTATGGTGTCCCTATTCTTGCTTCCGGAGATCATGGACAGCTTCCACCTGTTGAAGGAACTTTCAATTTAATGGAGAGACCAAATATCAAATTAGAGGAAATATTTAGACAGGAAAGAGATAATCCAATTATTAAGGTTTCTGAAATTGCTCGTAGATATGGGCATATTCCTCAACTCGAATTCTCCGATACAGTTAAGAAGCTTTCAAAGAATGATGAGAACACGCAAGAGTTTCTTTCGGACAAATTAGAGTCTTTTGATGATCAGATGATGGTATTAACTGGGTATAACAAAACAAGAGTGAATTTGAACAAAGGTATTAGGCAGTTGTTAGAATTTGAGTCTCCTGAACCACAATATGGTGATAGAGTTATATGCCTTAAGAACAATCCAAGTATGGCGATATTTAATGGTATGACTGGTACCTACATAAAAGATTTTATT
>LBSF01000044.1 GCA_000991805.1 candidate division WS6 bacterium GW2011_GWC2_36_7
TAGATATATCCATAGATGAATATTTACCAAAGATAGAGGAACAGTTTTTAGATCACAATATCCAAAATGTGAACATTATATTTGTTGATCCAATCTTCATTCGTGAACTCAATACTCAATACAGAAACATTAACGATGTTACAGACGTGTTATCTTTTAATGTCGATGCAACAGACCTTTTGGGTGAAATCTACATTTGTCCTGAATATATTAAATCCACATGCCAAGAAATAGCATTCAAAGAAGAGATTTTAAGATTGATAATTCATGGAATATTGCATCTCATAGGATATGATCATGAGGTTGAATTAACAGAGGAAACTAAGAACACAGAAAAAATGTTTGTAAAACAGGAGCAGATATTAGAGAATGTACTATGAAATTAATAGTCGGTTTAGGTAACCCCGGAAAAGAGTATGAGAATACTCGACATAATGCAGGATTCTTCTTTGTAGACGCACTTCGTGAGAAATTCCTGTATCAAAATACATTGTTCCCAACAGAATGGAGGACAGAAGATACTTTTAAATCGGATATTGCTTTCATTAAAGATGGCTCTAAAATAGTTGCCATACTTCAGAAACCTTCCACATTTATGAATCTTTCTGGAGAAGCAGTTTCAAAAATCATAAAGAAATTCGATATAGAATCCTCCAATGACCTAATTCTTGCGCATGATGATTTAGATATACAACTTGGAGAATTCAAAATTCAAAAAGGTAAATCTCCACTAGGGCACAATGGAGTTTTGAATGTAGAGGAGCACCTAGGTATAAAGGATTTTAAGAGAGTGAGAATAGGGGTGGAGAACAGAGCAGATAAGAATATCCCTGGTTTAGACTATGTTTTGATGAAATTTAAGAAAGAAGAACTTCTTACTTTGGAAGAGACAATGGATGATGCAATTAATGGCATTCTTACCGACATTATTCTGTAGTCATTAGCTTTACATCTCCACCGTAGTAGTTTGTAACTTCCTGCAATGTATGAGTTTTAAGATTTGTATCATATGGTAATACTGTTCCCACATTATTATTCTCTAAAGCTATTCCCATGTTTAATACAGTATCCTTGTCATCCAAGACAAAGAACATTGCACCTTGAGCCGATACCGTATCTAGCTTAAGAGCCTTCAACAGTTTTCTGTAATTGAAATATTTGTAGAACGCGTCTTGTGCATCATATTCAGAATAGTAGCTATCAATACTTCCATCCTTCATTAACATATCTTTTAGAACAGGGGGTATAGGGGAATGAATATTAAAATATGCTTGGGAAATTAATCTGAAAGATGTCATACCACCATATGCATACTTAAACTCATCTCCCAATTTTGTTGATTCCGAATCTGCTGTCCACTTTCCACTTTCAATAATTGTTTTAACCTGAGGCACCAAATTCTTGAGATCAATATCCAATATATTATCCTTCCCATCATTATCTATATCCATATCATAGGTATCAAATACCCCATCCGTATCAATATCTACATTCACTTTCCCATTAATATCCCGCAAGATACTTCGATTGTATGTATTGAAATGTGTATAGGCACTAAATCCCAACAGAAATATTCCAGGAATGAGGTAAAAGACATTCATAATGGTATGAAATGAAGATTTCTTTATTAATCTGTTAAGGAGATATACAAAGAATACCCCAGTTAAGAGGATCTCAATACCAAACGTTATGCTTAGGAAATATCCACCAAACATATTAGGTTCAAACGCATATTTAAATATGGTGAAGTTTTGTGTAGTAAATGGATAGAGCAACATAATATCCTCAGCGAAGATATCCATTAAGAGGTGTAGAAGGGTTGCAATCAAGAAGGTATTTAAAAGTACATTAACAAATTCTGGATTTAAGAATTTCTCTACAGGTTTGCTAAACCATCGTTGAACAATCTTGTATATTAGCTTCATGAATAGCCAAAGACCAATGTAGAATATCGGAGTATGGGAGATGACGGTGTGATGAATGAATGATGGAAGCCCTGACCCTATGAGCACCAAAATATCAATATCTGGAATAATTCCAAACAACAGAGCTGCAATACCAATCAAAACTTTCTCATTTTGTTTTAATTTAGAAATTGCTTTCTTTTGGATTAATTCGTTACCTAGAAACGATATCGGGGCATGTGCTAGAAACATATTACAAATTCGAAAATTTTAACTTCATTGATTATACATATTAGGCCAGGCTCAGGCCAGGCCTTGATTCATAGTTTATTCATCATTTCTAAGGCCGTATTGTGTACCACCTTTTTGCGTTTTGCATATTTAAAAGTGAAAACATTTTCGAATAGCTATTGGTTGTCTATGGTAAAACCATGGAATAGAAAGCTTTGAGGTCGGATGAACTTTTTCTGACCCTAGGCCAGGCCATAGCCAGGCTTGGTGTGGTAAAATAGCGTCGTGAATGATGGATTCTTAAACAAAATTTCGGGTGATATCAGGCAGTTTAAGGAGGAGATACTTTCTAAAAATAAGGTATCGGGAGTAGATTCCAACTACTATGAACTTACTGCAGAGATATTAGGTAAAGCTCTAAACAAAAGGGTTTGGCTTTTGCTCTCTGATTTGGAATCTACACAGGAGAAGATATTGAATATTAAGTTAAAGGAAAAATTTGAAATTAAAAAGTTCCTCGATTTGGGATATGAGAGGGTAGAGAGAGTTTGGAATGAGGGTGAAGTCTCCATTCTAGGGGACGTTGTCATTGTTTGGCCATACAGTATGAATAATGTAGTCAGAATTAGTTTGTATGGAGAGGAAATAGAGAATATAGATATACTGGATATACATACTAGAAAGAAGATCAGATCTGTAGATACTCGACTATTTCTTTCCAGTGGAGTAGATATATTTCTTGGAAATGAAGAAGCTGCAGAAGATGTAAATATTAAGATAATGCATAGGATTGGGGATCAAGAAGATTGTGTAGATTTGGGAATTAGAACTATCCCAGGTATTGAGAATTTCAGTAATACCAAAGTAGTAACTGAGATAATTAAAAATTTCAGAAGTAGAGATTTTAAGATTTGGTATGTAACTAAAGATAGCAAGGGGTTTGAAAACAATCCATTGAAAATGCAGATCGAAGAAATATTTAGTACTCAAGGAAGTTTAGAAAAACAGTTGAGTAGAGGTTTTGTACTAGGCGCTACAAAAACATTGGTATTAACTGATTTAGAAATATTAGGAGAAGTAGATCTGTTTAAATATCAGAAGGTAGATAGGAATGTGGATCCAAGTTCGGTGGCAATTCTTAAAAAGATAATCCCAGGAGATTTCATAGTCCATGAAGATCATGGAATTGGTAAATTTGGAGGAATACAGGAACGAAATGGAGGACAATATATTGAAATAGCATATGCAGGATTGGATAGATTGTATGTACCACTCAGTGCAGCAGACAAGGTTACCAAATATATTGGTGCTGGTAAGAAGCGACCTTTGTTAACTGGACTTAACAGTGGAGTTTGGAAACGAATCTCGCTTAGAGCTAAGGAAAAGGTTGAGGAGATAGCGAAAGAGCTTTTACAACTCTACGCGCTTAGAAAGACCGCTCAGGCCCCTGTGATGATAGATAGCGAAGAGGCATTGGATGGGTTTTGGACATTTGCATCTCAGTTTAAATTTACAGATACAGATGATCAGCTTTTAGCAACTAAACAGATTGCGGATGATTTCCAAAAAGACAAACCAATGGACAGATTACTTGTAGGAGATGTTGGTTTTGGTAAAACTGAGATGGCAATGCGTGCGGCATATGCTGTAGCTAATGCGGGATATCAGGTAGCAGTATTAGCTCCTACAACAATATTGGTTGAACAGCATAAGATGGTATTCCAAGAAAGATTTAAAAACTATCCTTTCAACATTGTCTCGCTTTCAAGATTCTCAACTGAAACAGAAAAGGCTGAGGTTTTAAAAGGATTGAATAATGGTGTTGTAGATATTGTGATTGGTACACATTCATTACTTTCTGCGGATGTAAAATTCAAAAACATGGGGCTATTAATTGTAGATGAAGAGCAAAAGTTTGGTGTTAAGCAAAAGGAGAAATTGAAAGAGGCTAGAGTAGATACTAATGTATTGTCTTTGACTGCAACTCCAATCCCAAGAACATTGAATATGGCATTAACAGGGATTAGAGATATCAGTGTATTAGCAATTCCACCACTTGGTAGAAAGGAAATCATTAACCATTTTGAGAAATTCAATTGGGATTCTGTACTTAAAGCAATTAGTAAGGAGATGGAAAGGAATGGACAGGTATATTTCCTACATAACAGGGTGGGAAATATGCAGAATATTGAACAAGAGCTCAAAAAGCTATTTCCCAAGGCAAATATCCAGACAGCACATGGACAGATGAATGTGGAAACTCTAACTCGAACCATGGCGGACTTCGTAGATAGGAAGATTGATATATTAATTTGTACAACAATCATTGAGAATGGTTTGGATATTCCCACTGCAAATACATTAATCATAGATGACGCAACCAAGCTTGGGCTGTCTCAGATGTACCAAATTAGGGGGAGGATTGGACGCTCATTAGAGCAGGGATATGCATATTTCTACTATGATACCCTCCAAGGGGATGCTGAACAAAGGCTTACGGCTATACGTGATTCGCAAGCTTTGGGTTCTGGATTTTTACTCTCTAACCGAGATTTGGAAATTAGAGGTTCAGGAGACATTTTAGGACGAAGTCAGTCCGGAACTATCAATTCGGTAGGGTACGGTTTGTATACACAGATTCTTCAAGAGGCAGTAGACGATTTGAGAAGAAAACAGCGTTAGAGAAACGCCTGTAGTACAGTATCTTTAATGAATACAAAAATTTCACTTGTTAAATTGGTATTCCATCGTCTAGTATATAGCTATGCCTTCCGTACTATACCGAAAATATCGCGCCCAGAACTTCGACCAGTTAATAGGGCAGAATCATATCACCAAGTTGCTTAAAAATGCCATTAAAACAAGCCAGATTGCACAAGCATATCTTTTTGTTGGTTCTAGAGGTACAGGGAAGACATCTACAGCAAGGATATTGGCAAAAGCAGTTAACTGTACTAATCCAACAAAGGATGGGAATCCATGTAATGGATGTAGTGTATGTAAAGCTATTACAAATGGCTCAATGATGGATTTGATTGAGATAGATGCAGCTTCAAACAGAGGGAT
>LBSF01000045.1 GCA_000991805.1 candidate division WS6 bacterium GW2011_GWC2_36_7
GTCAATAATACCATATTCTAAAGCGTCTTTGCCAGTCATAAAAAAGTCTCTGTCCGTATCTGCCTGAATTCTTTCAATTGACTGACTTGTATGCTTGACAAGAATTTTATTAATAGTATCTCTGATTCTCAAAATCTCCTTAGTTTGGATTTCAATATCACTCGCCTGACCCTGGAATCCACCCAAAGGTTGATGAATATGAATCTTACTATTAGGCAATGCAAACCTTTGACCCTTCTTACCATTGGCTAACAAAATACTCCCCATAGAAGCAGCTAAACCAACAGCAATAGTTGAAATATCACACTTAATGTAATTCATGGTATCAAGGATAGCCATACCCGCAGTAATAATTCCACCTTGAGAATTAATAAACATTTGGATAGGTTCGTCAGGATTTTCTTTTTCGAGAAAAAGTAATTGAGCAACTATTATATTTGCCATCTCAATATCAATCTCCCCAGTGACAAAGATAATTCTATCCTTGAGAAGTCTAGAGTATATATCATATGCTCTCTCACCCTCCCTATCCTTTTCTATGACAGTTGGTATTAAATACATAATATTTAATAGATTAAATTAATTAATCCTTATGCATCTCTCCCAAAACTTCTTTGATGAATTCTTCAAAAGCTCTCTGTTTCAAATCAACATTCTTAACATATGCCTGCCAGTTCTCATCATCATACACACTCATATCTGTACCCTTAGGAGCATTTTTCTTTAACGCCCCAATTCTCTCTGCCAACTCCTCTTCGTTCATATCAATATTGTGCTCTTTCATATACATCTTTAAGAATGTATCTGTTTGCAAAGCCTCTTTGGAGTCATTTTCCCAAAGCTCTCTCATTTTCTCAATTGTTAGATTCTGTGATTTCATGAACTCTTCTGCCTTTACACCCTTTTGTTCCATATCATATCTAAATGATCTCTCTCTTTCTCTTGCCTCATACATAATTGCTGATTTTGGTATCTCAATCTCACAAAGCTTAATAGCTTCATCTAATGCTTTCTCTTGTCTCTTGTGTAAAAGCATATGTTCCTTTTGAGCCTTCATAGCATCTTCAATTTGTTTTCTTAATTCCTTCATATCTTTAACCTCTGGAAGTTCAATCATCTTTGCAACTTCTACTGCCCAAGCATCATTGATTTCCTTCTCCTTGGTTTTGTAATTCTTCTTAATATCATCAATAGCCTCATCTATTTCTTTTTTGGAAATGGTAGCTTCCTCTTTTTCAACCTTTATCTTTTTAAGATTTGCCAATTTGAATTCTGGCATAACTGTAACTACGATTGTTAATGGAGCTATTGGGTCTAATGCTTCTTTCTGTATTGCAGTAGAAATATACAAAGGTGCAATCTTTTCTAAAGTCTCTAATCTAACAGATTGACTCAATTGAGTTTCAACCATCTTCGTAGGAACCTTTCCTTTTCTAAAACCCTTGATATCAGTATCTTTAACCTTGTCCTTCATCATTGCCTCGTAGCTTTGGTTAAAACTATCCTTAGGTATGGTGATTGTAAATTCAATAGTATCTTTGCTCACATCTTTTCTCTGGTAAAAATCATTCATTTTTTAATATTTTTAACTTAATATTTAGTTCGAAAAGTCTACACTTTTTTGTATAATTTGTCTAGTTTTGCCGTTATGACGAGCCTTTGGCTGGATGTCCAGAGCGGAGTACAAGTAATCAAGGTCAGTCGGTAGTCGTCAGTTTGTTGAAGAATTGAAATATCGTTAGGCTCGACTATTTGAATATCCGTTACAATATATGTGTATGATCCTTCGTCTTGGACAATGTTGATACTATCCCCAATCTTTACCTTGTCCAGATTAAAAAACGTATTCCTTGCAGGAGGAAGATATTGGAACCTATGCCCTATGATTATGGAATTCCCTTTTTGCCCAGGATATACTGAAGTTGGGAAATGCCAGAAACCAGCCATCATGGATTGTGAAGTTGTGCCTTCGGATATCATCCCGGAGATGTTTGCGGTACCTATCGAAAGATTAGCGTGTAATTCTTCGAGAAGCTTTCTGTCTAACACGAAATCTTTTCCAATTGATTCCTCAATTGAGTTTGCTGCAAATACCTTGAGTTCAAACTTTTCAAGGGTTGGAGAAATCCTAGACAAAAAGTCTATGTATATATTCTTTGATGTACGGTATGGATTTAGATCTTGAAAGATTAGGGATACTTTATTAAATGAAGGATATATGAAAAGGAATCCCAGAAGTGAAATCACCAATAGTATGAGGAATACGGTTATACTAATTTTTGCAGTCTTGTTTAATTGCATATCATGTATTTTACTATCTTTCGGCTACAGTTGCATTAATTTGTGGTTTGTAATATCCTAAATATAGAAGTATATAATTTTAATATAGGTCTAGGATGGCAAATAAGAAGTCCAAAACTATAAATACTGCACCCAAAGAAGTTAAGCAAATTATTAAGAAAGAAAAATCAATGGTAGCTAAAGTGGAAGTGAAAGCACCTAGAGATTCTGAAAAAGTATCTCAGATTGTTGGTGCAATCTTCATATTCCTTGGAGTATTGTTGGTTGCCTTTGGCGTATATTCATTTATTAAATACAGTGCCACCCCTCAATTAAATGAGACTTTGGTATCTCCATCTGTTTCTGATATTCCATCTGTTACAAACAATAGTACTGTTACTGTTAGTGGTAACGCAAATGGTTACGATACAGTATATGTATATGTTAATGGGGAGAAGAACCAGACTGTTAAGGTTGGAAACAAAGGAGAGTTTAGTGTAGATGTTGTATTAAATGAGGAAGGAAATTATGAAATTACAGTAGCAGGTGTCAAGGGTTTCCCAAAGCGATATCTTTCAGCACAATCTTTAGCAGAATCAATTACAGTAGATAAGCAGGCTCCAGTATTAGAAGAGATTAACTATTCTAAAGAAGTTGGAACAGAAACATTCACAGTTACGGGTACTGTAGAAGAAGATGCTCAGGTAATTGTAAAGCGGGGTACAGACTACTACAGCGCAACTTGTGATGCAAAGGGATACTTTAAGATTGTTAGTATTGCATTGGATCAAGGTGCAAACGTATTCAATATGATAATTAAAGATGTCGCAGGAAACGAAACTGTTTTAGATGGAGAAATCAAAGTCACCTACTCTCCTGACAGTAGCGTAAATGGAGATGCTGTAACTGATGATTCACTTCCAGTTGCTGCAGGTGAATTCAGTAGAATGACAGATTATCTTCTTGGAGATAACTTGGTACTAGTATTCGGAATTTTAGCATTACTATCTGGTGTTGCAACAACATCAGTTTTGTATGTGAAGTCAAAGAAAGAATAAATCTAATCAAATATCATAGATTGCTTTAGAGGGGATTAATCTCCCCTCTTTTGTTTAAAGCTGATATAATATGAACAGTAAATTATTCAACATCATTATGGGAAAAATATTTTCATTCAAGGATACAAGTAAAGAGATAAAGGAAGTGGAAAGAAGAGGTCTAGAAGAATTGAGAGAGGCTGTTAAGTACAATGAGAAAGCAGAGAAAACAAAGCCTGTCATAGTTGTTGAATTCTCATGGGGAATGTTAGCACTAGTTCTTTTGATTTTAGCTATTATATTCTTTGGTAATCAACTTGTAAGCGTCGCTATCTTTCTTTTCTTGGGATTTGTATTTACATCTGCTGCAAGACCAATTATTAATTGGCTTATTTCAAAACGAATACCAAGAGGTTGGAGTGTTACAATAACATATTTTGTAGCCGTAATTTTAATGCTTTCAATCCTTTCTGTTGTCATTATCCCACTTGTAAGTCAGCTTTCTGATTTAGTCAAAGTCTTTCCGGGTTGGGTTGAACAACTTGTCGCTAACTTCAATGGATTTACATTTGGTAGCATAACAATTGACTCTGCAGCGGTAACACAGTTTGTATCTAATGGGCTTCAAACGCTTTCAGTTGGTGATAGCTTCAAAAATATTGCGGGTGCTGTTACAAGTGTATTTGGTACAACTGGATTAATGGTATCTTCACTAATACTTTCCATATATCTTTCCTTAGAGCATGACTCAATATTGGAGTTTGGGTTAATCAAAGTTGTCTCTGATGAGAAGCGAGATAGAATTAAGAAGTTGGTGCTGGATGTTGAAAGAAAATTGGGTAGATGGATGCTTGGACAAGCAACCGTAAGTACAATTGCAGGAGTGTTCGCTGGAATTTTGTTAACAATATTTCAGGTACCATTTGCACTTCCATTAGCATTGCTAGTTGCTTTGCTTGATGCAGTTCCTGGGATTGGAGCAACTATTGCAGTTGCACTGTGCGCATTAATTGCATTAATAACAGTTGGGCTTTGGCCTGCAGTTATATTGTTTGCAATATTCTTAGTCTATCAACAGATAGAAAACAATTTCATAATTCCAAAAGTAATTGGTAATGCCATTGGTTTTAAACCTGTCATTATCATGCTCGGCGTATTCGTTTTCTTGATTCTTTTTGGAGTATTTGGCGCATTGATAGCTGTTCCTTTTATGGTCATTTTACAAATATTCTATGAGTTCTATATCGACTTGCAAAAATTAAAAGCTAAAGGTATTGTTTAGTATATATACCATTATTATTTAACTGCCCAGTAAATGGAAAACTCAATGCCAAGAAAGAACAATATATTCTTTTTTGAAGATTTCTCAGCTAAAGAATTAAACGAAAATAAGGTTGGGCGAAAAGGCCTTAGTCTTTTCAATCTTAAAGAAATGGATGTTCCTGTTCCTGAATTTTTTGTAGTTGGTAGCCATGTTTTTACTGAATTTTGTACAGTAGCTTTAGAAAACAGAAAACTGAAGTTACTAGATAAAGGAAGAAATCCTGAAAACGAAGAAGTACTTAAAGCGTTGCTAGACGAGGATTTCTCTAAGGAAGTGCAAGAAGATATCCTCAGCGCATATACTCGTCTTTCAGGTTTTTCTGACGCTTGGGTGTCTGTACGATCCTCTGTAGTATTCCCAGCTAATGATAATATTTCCTTTAGTGGAATATTTAGTACTGAACTGAATGTTAGAAAGTATGAGGATTTAAAAAGCGCAATTAAAAAGGTATATGGTTCTCTCTTCACTGATGATGTGGTTGCATATGCTAACAAATTAGATATTGATCTAGCAGAGGTTAAACTTGCTGTAGTTGTACAGAAGATGGTTCAAGCAGAGATATCAGGTGTGGTATTTACAGTAGATCCAATTACCCAAGATGACACTAAGCTTGGTATTGAAGCTGTATATGGGCTTGGTGATGTCATATCTACAGGTGAAGTTACTCCTGATTCTTACCTATTAGGCAAACGAGATTTAAGTATTTTAGAAAAGCATATTGCTCCTCAAGAGTGGATGAAGGTTAGAACTATGAATGTAGCTCATTCAAGAAGAGGTAATGAGGAAAAGATTAAGATATCAGCAGGTTGGAGCCACAAGCAGAAATTAAATGACAAGGATATACAGGAGATTTCAAAGATTGCCCTTATCATCGAGAACAAGTCTAGAATGCCACAGAATATCGAATGGGTTATATCTGGCGGCCGAGCATGGGTATTACAAAACAAGTCCCTACTCTCTGATGTTATGCAATATCGTGTTAAGGTTGCTGAAATGGAAATGCCAAGGAAGTCCCTACGAGATTTGGTAGTTGCATTCTTAGACAAGTACAAGACTCAGGAGATGTTAGCTAACCAAGCTGTGAATGATGCTCAGAGAATGGTAATGAAACAGAACACTGGACTGGGTGGGAAAATCGAAAGTTTGATGAATGCAGCTAAGGTTAAGAAAGAAGAAATACATAATGCACAACAATTGAGTAAAGAAGATCTTTTGGTATCAGGTATCGGTGCTAGCTTTGGTGTCGTTATTGGTAAGATATCTGTTGTTGATCAGCCTAATGGTAAATTGTATACCAAGAACGATATTCTTTTGATAAAAAAATATTCAACTGAGATGGAGTCCATGATCATTCCTTGTGGTGGTGTCATTATGGATTTTGGTGGTATTACAAGTGATACTGCTATTCTTTGTAGAGAGTTTAAAATCCCTGCCATAGTTGGTGCTACTAATGCATCTGTTCTTCTTAAGGATGGGGATACGGTTCAGATTGATGGTAATACTGGTAGTGTTTACAAAGATGTGGCAAAAGAAGAAGTACATCCTGTGGTTGAGACATACGGTGATGGTATCGACTTTATGAAGACCCAAGAAGAAGAGGTTAAGGTTGAAGAAGTAGCACTTAAGGTTGCTAAGGATACTACCCTACCTCCTTCTGCTACAAGAGTATTTAGTATGACAAACTTAGAACCAAACAAGTTAATTGACCATGTTGGTAATGCTCATGGTTTGGTATATGTTGATCTTGATGAGATTATGCTTGAGGATGGTCGTCATCTTTTGGCATATGTTGAGGATCGTAAGTTCCTAGACTATGC
>LBSF01000046.1 GCA_000991805.1 candidate division WS6 bacterium GW2011_GWC2_36_7
TGTTAAAAGTATTGATATAATCAGAAGAGCTCTGAGCAAAGATACTAGAAGGTAATATTAAAATTACTCCCAGTACTAATGAAAGTGCCCAGAATAGTTTCTTCATATTTAGTCCTTAGAATTTTATCTCAACATTCTTCTGCTCTTCTTCTGAAGCCTCAAAGAAAGGCTCTGCCTTGAAACCCAACATATTAGCTAAAATATTGTTTGGGAATACAACGATTGTTGTATTAAAGTCTCTAACGGTACCATTGTAAAATCTTCTAGATTTCTGGATATTATCTTCTAAATCCTTAAGACTTGTTTGAAGCTCCAGGAAGTTTGTGTTTGCTTTCAATTCAGGATAGTTTTCCGCTAATGCAAAGATCTTTGAAAGACCCTTGGATAGTTGATCCTCAATTTGAGCTTTCTCCTCAAAAGAGCCGGCAGACATTGCCTTGCTTCTTAATTCTGTAACTGATTCAAATGTACCTTTCTCATGCTGTGCATATCCTTTAACTATAGATACAAGATTTGGGATCATATCATATCTTTGCTTTAGCATCGTCTCGATATCTGCTGATGCTTCACCGATCACAACCTTTTGTCTTACAAGTTTATTGTAAAGAGAAACTAATATTACTGCTAAAAGTAATATGATTCCTAATATTATGTATAGTGCTGTCATATAAATGCGATCTTAAGTTATATATATCTTCATTTTAGATTCTTTCCATACGGAATGCAATATAAAAAGAAACCCCTCCAAGTGAGGGGTTGTACAGGCATGTGTAGGTTTAAACTATTTCTTCTTAGCTACTTTCTTTGTAGCTTTCTTCTTAACAACCTTTTTAACGGTTGTTTTCTTTACAGCCTTTTTAGCAACTTTCTTCTTTGCTACCTTTTTTACAGTTTTTTTGACAACCTTCTTGACTGTCTTTTTTGCTGCTGGCTTTTTAACAACTTTTTTCTTTGTTGTTTTAGCTTTGGGCATTTTTGTAAAGGTAATAGATTAAATACTATTAATTTAACACTTGGGTGAAGAATGTCAATATGGAGGAGATATGGAAGAAAGATATCGGGGTGACACGACTTGAACGTGCGACCTCTGCGTCCCAAACGCAGCGTTCTAGCCAACTGAACTACACCCCGATAACTGTGAGATTTTAACACAACATGGGAAAAGAAAAAAGGGAGATGTTTAGTCTCCCTTTATATATCTATTTCAATCCGTTATCTATTAGATAGCAGAGAGTAATTTTAGGCCCAATCCTGAGATTACAGGAACATCAAATCTCTCACCCTTGTATGCCTTGAACATACCTACAAGAATAAGAACTACTGTAACAGGAGCTAGTAACCAACCGATTACTGGTACCCATGAGAAGAACTGAAGAACACCTACCAATGTATATTGTGCTCCCATATATCTTACGAAATTATCATCCTTTTCTACGAACATAAGAATAAGACCGACAATAGGAATACATGCGAGTACACCCATCCATTGATTCTTCTCGTTGTACTTTATCTCTTCTAATGTAAATATTTTTTTGGCTTTCTTTTCTTCTGCCATATTAGTAACGTCACAATAAAATTATTTATATAAATAGGATACTATCAAGGTAGTTGGTTTACAAGGGGTATACTACAGGTAGTTGCATAGGTATACCAAATAGGTATACTGGTATATATAAATAATTTGTCAACAGTATACATATGGGAGATATTCTAACAGAGAAGCAGATATTGGTCCTGAAGGCTATTCGTGATTTCTTCATAGCTAATACTTGTGCACCATCTTTAACTGAACTACAGCGAATATTAGGGATATCAACGAAGCGAGGTGTGGTTGTTCATCTCATGGCTTTGGAAAGAAAGGGATATATTATTAGAACCAATGAGCCAAGAGGTATACGCTTAGTAGATGAAGATGAGGAATCCGTAGCCTTTGAATATATGGTTGGTATACCTATACTGGGTTATGTGAATGCTGGAACTCCATTAGTAAATGCTGTTGAAGAGAATCTTGGAGTACTTAAGGTTCAAGGTAAGATTCTCGGGAAGGTAAAGAAAGGCTTGTTCTCAGTTATAGTCAAAGGGGACTCCATGAATGAAGAAGTTATTGATGGAACAAAGATATCCGATGGGAACTATCTCATTGTAGACAAGGATAGTGCTGTCGAGGATGGAGATGTTGTAGTAGCTATCATTGAAAACTCAGCTACAGTTAAGAAGATCAAGAGAGGCAAAGATATGGTTACTTTGTATCCTAATTCCAACAACCCAATACACCAACCGATATTTGTTAATAGAGATTGGAGTGGCTTAATCAATGGGAAGGTAATCAAAGTTTTAGAGAAGCCTACTATCTAATCTCAGCATTTAAAACGTAGGGCTTAATATTCTTTTTAAGAGTTTTAAGCTCTCGCTCAGTAAAAGAATTTTGTTCTGAGAGGGTAGGGTTTATGGTTTTTCCTGCTCTGAAGTTTTGAACATAATATTGTTTTGCGCCATTAATCATTCCCCCTATGGCTATTGATGATTCTACAGTATGTAGGCCTTTAACATATGTGGTTCTAAATTCATATTCAATATCAGAATTCATAATAATGTCTATAGATTGCTTAACATTCTCTAAGGCATGCTTTCCTGTAAAGGTAAGATAATCTCCCTCTGGGTATTTAATATCCATTGAAATATAATCAATCATCTGGAGTTTGATCATTTTCTTGAGCTTATTTGGAAGTAATCCATTAGTATCAAGTTTAACAAGGTATCCAAGGCCCTTTATAGACCTTATGAATGGTTCTAGGTCATCGTAGAGAAGGGGTTCTCCCCCAGTTATAACCACGGCATCTAATTTATCTTTACGGGATTTAAGAAACTTGAGCACTTTCTCAGGATCGTAGACTTCTTCTGGTGCAATATCCTGTATAACCAACTCTGGGTTATGGCAATATTCACATCTTAAATTACATCCATGCGTGAATACAATAGCAGACAGCTTGCCAGGATAGTCAATTAAAGATAGCTTTTCTAACCCCGCAATCTTTAGCATGTAGTACAACCCATTTTAAAGAATTTTCTATCACTCCATTCTGCCTGCTTACCAATATTCCACTGGTTTACAGGTCTGATATATCCTACGACTCTGGAATACACCTCACACTTTTGTCTTGTAATTTTTTTCATAACTTTGGACAGTAAAAAATTATATACATTAAACAATCTCATCAAACTCCATACCATCTCTATACCCCACCTCGATATCACACTTAGGGCAATATCTATGTTCACCAGCAATATATCCATGCTTAGGACATATACTGAAGGTTGGTGTCAGAGAGAAGTAAGGTAAGCGGTAATTCTCAGAAACCTTTCTAACTAAATTCTTAACACTAGTCGTTGAGGAAATCTTTTCACCTACATACAGATGCAATACCGTTCCCCCAGTATATTTACATTGGAATTCATCTTGATCATCCAATGCCTCAAAAATATCATCTGTGTAATTAACGGGCAATTGAGAGCTGTTAGTATAGTAGGGAACCGTACCAGGTTTCTCAACTAGATCTGCAGCTGTAATAATGTCAGGAAACTTCTTCTTGTCTGCTTTGGCAAATTTGTATGTAGCACCTTCCCCAGGAGAAGCCTCTAGGTTGAATAACTGATTTGTTTCGGTTTGATAGTTCATTAATACCTCACGCATATGATCCATAATTTCTAGACCAAAAGCTCTCCCTTCTTCTGATGTAATACCCTTATCTTTATCACTAAAGAAGTTCATCAACGATTCATTCAAGCCTAGAATCCCGATGGTATTAAAATGGTTCTTGTAATATTCACCAAATCGCTTCTTAACATCACCAAGATAGAATTTAGAATATGGGTAGAGACCCTTTTGGGTGTATTTTTCAATAAAGGCTCTTTTAATTAGTAAACTCTTCTTAGAAAGATCCATCATCTTATCCAATCTCTTAAAATACTCTTTTTTTGTCTTACTTAAGTAACCAATCTTGGGAAGATTTATAGTCACAACACCGAGGCTTCCAGTCAAAGGATTTGCGCCAAAAAGACCGCCACCTCTCTTTCTAAGCTCTCGATTATCTAACCTTAATCTACAGCACATACTTCTCGCATCATCAGGATTCATATCAGAATTCACAAAGTTTGAGAAATATGGAATACCATACTTAGCAGTCATCTCCCATACAGGTTTGTAGTCTGTATTATCCCAATCAAAATTTTTAGTGATATTGTAGGTAGGTATAGGGAATGAGAAGAGCCTGCCTTGTGAGTCACCTTCCATCATTACTTCACAGAATGCTTTGTTTAACATTGCCATTTCAGGTTGGAAGTCCTTATATTTTTCCTTCTGTACTTTACCTCCGATAATGACACCTTGTTCAGCTAATTGCCCAGAAGGTATTAAATCCATTGTAATATTTGTAAAAGGCGTATTTCCTGTAATGAATACTTTTCCATTACGTCTAGCTACAATTGTTTCATTCTTGGTATGTGGGCACCAAATGACCCCCTCATAGTTGACCTTTTCAACCTTTTGAATATATGTTTCCTGATGTTGTATAAGTCTTAAAACATAAATTTCTTTGCTACCGATTGTAGGTTTTCTTTTTAGTACTGTAAAACCAAAGCCTGCATTAACTGTCAGTATTTGTAATCCATCTAGTATTTCAAGATCTGTTGTTGTAATCTTACAGCCCTCAAATCCATCCCCTTTTAAATATGCTTGTAGAAATAGCTTTGACTGTGTTTCATCTAGATTTAGTAATGTATCAGGTATGAATTTAATACTATCCATAGTTCCAAACCACTCATGTATTACTCTAGAACTTTCAGCATTTAGTCTCATTCTCACTACTTTCTCTCCAAATCCAGAATGTTCATATTCATCATATTTAAATTCAAAATGTTTTAGTAATTTCACTATTTCATTATATTTGCTTTCGTTCTTAATTTTTGACTGATATATACTGATTCTATGTGAATTTCTGTATTTTGTACTTCGCTCAAGACTTCCTTCACTTATTACCCACGCCATTAATTGAATTTGTTCATTGCTAATATTTTTTTTTGTATTATTGTTTTTCCCCGATAGCGGAATTATGAACGGAGATTTTAATTCAAGATTTCTAACGACTCTGTGATGTGGTGATATCAGTTGATCCTGTATTCTGTTTTTGAGATTAAACATCTCACCTTTGTACTGTTTCTTGAATACAGATTCGACGACTTGATCTTCAATATATCCTGTCTCCAGGTTGTATGTTTTAATCGTACATCCTTTTTCTATATCATCATATGTTTTCCATCCATCTGGAGTTAGAATTTCTGTATCCTCGGATACACATTGGCACCCAACTCTAGTAGGTACATTCATGTTATACAAGAATTCCTGCATCTTCTGTTTAACCTCCTTGTAGGTCAATTTGTCATATCTAATGAACGGAGCAAGATATGTATCGAAACTAGAGAAGGCCTGGGCTCCTGCAGCCTCATGTTGCAAGGTATAGAAGAAGTTAACACATTGCCCTAATGCCGCACCAAGATGCTTTGCAGGTGCCGAAGAGATCTTCCCAGACACACCGGTGAAGCCCTTGAGCAACAAATCTTCTAAACTCCAACCACAACAATATACAGCCAACATACCGAGATCATGGATATGTATATCCTTATCTATGTTCGCATTCGAAATTTCCTTAGGGTATATACTGTGTAACCAGTAATTAGCTTGGACAGTGGATGAAATGTAGTTATTTAAACCCTGCCATGAATAGGTCATATTACTGTTTTCACTAACCTGCCAGTCTTCAATATCAATATATCCTCTAACCAATGTATCTGCATCAATCAAAGATTTGATATTCATTACCTGGTTTTTAAGATCTACAAACAAACCAAAGGCTATGGAAGTCTTACCATGTCCCATATCAATGAGTACCTGTTTTACTACATCTGCAATCTCTTCGGTTTTCACAAACTTTCTCTTTGAGTATTTAGCAACCAATTGCTTTACAACTTCATCCGTGGTTTCATCAGCTCTCTTTCTATCGTTTCCACCAACACTTTCAGCAGCCTTAAATATTCCTGTAGCTATTCGCTCTCTCTCAAACTTAACAATTCTTCCATCTCGTTTCTTGACCTGGAATAGGGGGTTCTGTTTTTTTAGGGCAGCCATTAAAGTGGTAGTAAAAATTTAAAACTTTTCTAACTTATTTATCTCTTCTTTAATATCATCAAGATCCTTAAATTCTTTGTATACTGAAGCAAAACGAATATATGAAAGCTGATCTTTAGTCTTCAACCAATCTAAGATCATTTTTCCAATCTCTTTTGAGCTCATTGGTTCTTCACTGTTTATAGCAGATCTTTCTACCTGTTCAGCAAAATCTTCAACTTCTCGTGTGCTGACAGTATTTTCGTTTATTGCCTTCTTAATTCCCTTAATTATCTTGTTAATATCAAAAGTTTCTAAAGAGCCATCTTTTTTCATGATAGAGACATCCATTTTTTCTATTCTTTCGTATGTAGTAAACCTTTTACCGCAGCGAAGGCATTGTCTTCTTCGTCTTGTAGAACTATCTTCTCGGTTATCTCGTTTATCTACAACTTTTGTTGTATCACATGCACAAAAGGGACATCTCATATATTTTTATCAACATGTTGTGTATGTCCTCCAAGTTACCCCCAACAGGTGGTATGGTCAAGAGGCCGATAGAACGGCAATTGTATAGTTGTTGATAATCCAACACAATATACAGTAGGAATATATTACAGGGTTGGTTATTAATAATATGAGATTTTGACTATGTCAGAATAAGCATATAACATATATAACTAAGTTTAGTTCTAAAGTCATGATTGTAGAACTTAAAGATTTCTCTCAGATAAGAGAATTAGCCATAAAGGATAAAACTTTAGTATGTACATCTGGATGGTATGATCCAATTCATCCCGGACATATATCATATTTAAGAGAGGCAAGTAAGTTAGCCGATTACCATGTGGCTGTTGTTAATGGCGATATGCAGGCTATTACGAAGAAAGGCAAGCCATTTATGCCTGCATTAGAGCGTGCGTACATAGTTGATTCATTTGAATTTGTTGATTTTGTAGTTATATATGATCATCCTACAAAATATGATTGCTGTGATGCATTAGAAATGATTAAACCAGATATATTTGCCAAGGGAGGAGATAGAGATGTTAAGGCGAAAGTTCCAGAAGCTGAAGTAGTTGAATCCAACAAAGGGCAAGTGATCTACAATGTGGGAGATCCTAAGCTTTGGTCAAGCTCAAATTATCTTGAAGAATGGTTCCAATTTAGAAAATCACAAGAATCTACGCTCTAGCTTTCTGTGATAAATATCTGAATATTGAATTAGCAGCTATTCCACCTTCTCCAACAGCTGTTACAACCTGTCTAAAGCCATTAGAAGCTGTTGTACAGTCTCCAGCAGCCCATACACCTTCTAAACTTGTAGCCTGAGTATTATCAACCTTTATATATTTCTTTGCGTCTACTTTTAATCCAAGCATATTTGGGAATAGCCCATCAGGTTCAGATCCAATTTCAATGAATACACCATCTACGTTTACATATTGTTCTCCGTTGTATGGTTGAGATAACTTAATCCTTTCTAATCTATTTTCTCCTTCTAAACCGATAGGGAGGGTCTTTAAAATGATTTCTACATTCTTTCTTGCCATTAATTGATCAACCCACATAGGTTCTCCGAGTAATTCAGTTCCCCTGTAGATTAGATATACCTTTTTAGCTATATCTGAAAGCATAGTTGCAGACATTACAGCTGCATTTTTACCACCTACAACAGCCACAGTTTTGTCTCTGTAGAACATTGCATCACATGTAGCACAGTAGGATAATCCTTTTCCTAAATATTTATCTTCCCCTTAAAATCCAACATGATTTGGTATTTATTTTTCTCCATGTACTTTTGGATACCCTCAAGTATATTGATAGGACCATAAGGATCAATAAAATTAAAAGTGCCTATAGCGATTGCATCAGCACCGGCAAGTATAAATTCTATAGCATCCTGCCAGCGGCCAAGTTTGCTGTAGGTAAATCCAAGCAAAAAGTGTGCATTGGCATAATCTGGCTTGATTC
>LBSF01000047.1 GCA_000991805.1 candidate division WS6 bacterium GW2011_GWC2_36_7
GATCCAAGAAGCTACTCTACTAACTACAGACTACAACAAGACCCATCCGTAAACTTCATAGCCGCACAACCAGGAATCCAATGCTTTGAAACTACGACAGACGGAGCTACAAACTGTTTAACTGGACCACCTGAATTAAGCGGTGGAATGGTTGCACTTTGTGGGACTGGCGGATGCTATGACAGGGCCAGATTTGAGATAGTGGTAAACAGTAATCCTCCAGACACGTTATATACCATAGCCATATCTACAGACAATTTTGTAAATGATGTGCAATATATTGATGGAGCTACATTCAGACCAGAAGCCGTTGGAAACCATGATATTAATGACTTCAGAACCCAAACCTACTGGGAAACTGAAGTCTTCAATATACAGGGATTACAAGCAAGCACCCTCTACTACATTAGAATATCTGCCTTACAAGGAGATTTTACTCAATCCGATTACAGCATAGCCTCAAGTACAACTACAGCAAGTGGTTCAATCTCATTTGATATTGATATTGCAGACTCAACAGGAATATCCGCAGATAACGACGCACCATATACCATAGCTTTCTCTGGTACTGATGACCTCATGGCAGGAGCTGCAGCTACAACTGCCCCTAACCTAGTATGGTTAGATATTAACAGTAATTCTACAGGAGGAGTTGCCATAATTCAGTTTGGTAAAAATGGAGGACTCTACAGTCCAACCACATCACAAACCATCACCTCTACTACTGCAGATTTAGATTCAGTATCCGAAGGATTTGGATTACAAAGTTTCTATGTAGCTAATGATACTTCCGGATTCCTTGGAGACCTCACCGCGATGACTGATTATGCAGGGAGTATAAACAACGTAGGGACGGTATCTACTACAGCAAACAAGATATATGACGGAGATGGTCCAATCCAAAATGGAAGAGTTGGAATCAATCTGATAGCTAAAGCAAATACCAGTAAAACCCCTGCAACTGACTACTCTGAAGAAATATATTTCGTATTAGTACCTAGGTATTAGAGAAGAATGGGCCATACTCCAGTATTTTTAGAAGGTATAATTAAGGGTTTATAATTATTTGACAACAGTACCCTTTTTGGTTTAAATTATATCTGTATTAAAGGTACTCAATTATATTTCTGCCCTAAAAATATGAAAAAGTCAGGCTTGATAACTAGTGGTATCTCCGTACTTGTATTAACGGTGTTCTTCATAATAATTGCGCCTGCATTCATTTCTAAAGCTAATGCTTTAGCTGCAACCTACTTCTACTTAAGTAGGATTCAAGCCAATATCAATGGGTCTTCAGCTACGGTAGAATATGTCTTAGCGGTAGATACATCACAAACAATACCTACTGGAGGAACAGTTACAATTACATTTCCTGACAATGACGATGCTAACTGGTGTAGAACCGCAGGAGCTTTAACTGTTGCCGGCGTTGCATCATCCATAGTCGATCTTTCCGCAACAAACTGGGCAATCGATGCAGTACTACCAACTACAGGCACATTAGCAGCATCATGTACACAGGGATCAGGAGCATCTTCCGTAGATACAATTACTATTTCAAATGTCGATACATTAACAGCGGGAACTACATATGGCGTAAAACTAACTAATGGGACAGCCGCAGGAGTACTTGGAACAGATGATACTGCAGGAGAACATGAAATATCTGTTGAAACAAGAAATGGCACTACTATTGATTCTGGTACATTCAAAGTTTACTTAGTATCAAATGATACTGTTGTTGTTTCAGCAACCGTTTCTTCTGTGCCATCAGTAAGCTGCACAATTAGTACAAACTCTGTCAACTTAGGCTCACTCTACCCTGGAGGATCATACTCAACAGTAACCCATGAGATATCTACAAGCACATCAACTACAACAAGTGGATATTACTGGGCCACATATGGTGCTGGAGATGGTTCTACGGACGCAGGACTCTACAAATCAAGTGCTACCACATACCTCTTAGCATCGACTGGGAGTGCTACGATTGATCTTACAGGTGTAAACGCTGAAGGTTTTGGTATGACAGTATCTGATCCTGATGGCGCAGGTACCGCTACAGTTCCAACAGACTTTGGAACTGGTAGTGCAGGAACGTTTGGTGCATTAGACAGAACAGCTACAGGAGCACAATTGGTTCTTTACCAAAACGGTTCACAGTCATCATCGGAAAGTGCTACAATAACATACGGTGCTAGAGCAGGATCATCTGCAGTTGCAGGTAGCTACTCTGAAAGCGTCACCTTTGTTTGCGGTGGTTACTACTAAACGTTATGAAAAATACACACACTCAGATTTTTAAAGGAATATTTGTTCTGCTAGCCTTTTTTTCATTCTCTTTTCTTTTCGCGAATAGTGTTCATGCAGAAAGCATCTCTATTGGTACCGCCCCTACTTCAGAAAAGTTAAAGCTTGTTCCAGGTCAAAAGTACAATGGAGAACTAGTAGTTTGGAATCTTACTCCTAAAGCAAGCAATTACAACATCATTGTTAGAGGATTTAGACAAATTGAGAACCAACCCGGTACTGCAATTCTTCTAACTGAAAATGAAGAAGCCAAATCCCTGTATACTGCAACCACATGGATGAAGGTCAGTATAGATAGTATAGAGCTAATTCCAAACAAAAATGAAAAAATATATTACGAAATCAACGTACCTAAAGATGCAACTAAAGGAGAATATACTGTCATAATTGCATTCGAATCAGAAAATGAAGCAGTCTTAACTGGTACAGGAGCAACCACAACCCTTACCTTAGGAATGCCCATATTGGTACAAATTGGAGATGAATTTGTTGAAAATGCAGAACTTCTAAAATTCTCTACTGAGAAAAGTTTCTATGAATACCCTACCATAACATTTGATACCCGTATTAAAAATCTTGGTGATACGCACATTACTCCAGTTGGAGAAATTGTTCTTACCAATATCTTTAATCAAGAAATAACCCGATTACCATTTAATCCAAACAGTCAGAGTATATTAAGAGATAACTCTGGAAACTACGAAACTCTCTGGAATCTAGGTTCATTTTTAACCAAGGATAAAGCAATCGTATTAGGACCAATCAAAGCCAATCTAATAGTTACCTACAGAACATTCCAACCAGGATTTGCACCACTAACTTCAGAATTAACATTTTGGATCATACCTTGGAAGATAATCCTCATAGCTTTGGTTGTAATCATAGCCATAATCGTCATAGTTAGAGTAAGCAAAAAGAAGAAGCGAATTGCACCTACAACGCCTTCACCATATCCTTCATACCCATTACCGAAATGAGCTTAAAAAACTGCCTAATCACAATCCTATGCGTATTAGGGATTGCTTTCTTAATGCCCGCCAATGTTCATGCTGATACCGTAACCCCATCAATATATGAGGCAACCATAACTCAAAGCAAACAATCAACTGGGAAAGTTACTTTCAAAAATGAAGGCTCAACACCCATCGTAATATCCCCAAAAACATCCGCATACGATCCAAAGACATTACAACTGATATCGGATGAAAAGAAACTCTTCCTTGTACTAGATAAAGAGACATATACTGTGCAACCCAATGATTCCCTCATTTTAAACTATGAAATCAAACCTCCTAGCAATCTTGCCCCAGGTACATACTTCAACCTCATAATTTTGCAAAAAATATCCTCTACAGACGCTACAGTGCAAAAGAATCAGCTCGGTACAGTAGATACTCTCTCCCAACTTGTAACTATACATATTCTAGAAGACCAAACTACATTCCCCTTACAGATTAAAAGTGATTTTGCTCAAATCTCATTTGAAATCATCGAACCCGGAGTACCATTCTTAAAACCAATGAGTATTAAGTATATATATCAGAATAATACCAACTACGTATTACAACCACAGGGAGAAATACAGATGTTTGATACAAAAAGCTCATACTCCCCTGAGTATAGACAAATTAATGTGACTGGGACAAAACTCTACCCTGGAGACACGATAGAAGAGACGGTAGAGATAAAGAAGTGGCACTTTTCGGACATACTCTTTGGAAGAAAAGTGGTCGGTCGTTTTTACAATGGTATAGATCAAAGCACCATAATCAAGGAAGCCACTCAAAATTCATACATCGCATACCTTGCAGTACCATTGGCCGTTCTTATACTAGCAATAGCATTTACAAGATCAATATTAGCAGACAGGAAGAAAACAAAAGACTAAATCTTAATAGCTTTCGTAGTTTTAAAAGATATCTTCGCAACATTTTTCAATTCACTCATACCATATTTCTTTACAAACTCATTCCCCTTCCCTATAACATGTGTAGCACCCTTGGGAAAATCAAAACCATATGCTTTACTCATCTTTTCCATCTCCTTTAAGAATACTCCTCTAGCTAATACAGATGCTGCAGCTACTGCAATATCTGATTCACCTTTATGATGCTGATCTATATCTGCCCCCTGCCCCATCTTACCCAATTCATTCAATATCCTGCTCTTGCTATTTGAGAATTGATCAATAACCACCGTATTACATTCAATATTCTTAGATTTAAGATCTCCTAATCCCATCTCAATGACCTTGGAATGTTGTCTAGCTAACAATATAGCCACATTCCCTGTTTCCTTTTGTAAATCAGAGTACTCCACAGGCATTACAATACTCACATAGTAATATTCGTAGTCTTTTAACTGTTCATACATCTCAATTATCTTTTTGTCTGAAAACTTTTTAGAATCACCCACTCCTATTTTTTCAAATATATCTACATTCTCAGGATTTACAAAACACGAAACTACAACTAGAGGGCCAAAGTAATCTCCCTTACCTACTTCATCTACACCTAAATGAGGAACTAATGTTTTGTTTCCTACTTCAGATGTCTCTCCTAAGATATTTGAGAAATCTTCATTCCCTTGTAATACCAATTTCCCACTGGTATACAACATTGCCGCAGAACCAAGGTAGCTTTTCATTCGAAGTTTTACATATTCATTGTTAGACTTCTCTTCTCTCCACTTCAATTTAAGAAGTATATCCTTAATACTCTCTTCCTGGATATGTGCTGGAGTATCGAAAACTTTAAACCCTGCTTCCTCTATTAATTTTCTAAATTTGTCTGCATCCTCATATCTCTTCTCAGCTCTCGCAGTATCTCTTTCTCTAGCATAGTTCTCAATCTGTTCATCTGCAATTACTACGCTGTAATCTTTAATATTATTCAAATTCAATCCCAATACTTTGTCAAATTCCAATACTGTAGCTAATATATCTTCTTTGTCTTCCTTACTCTTTAACATCTCGTTTAAGATGGATAGTACCTCAGACATATTAAGATTGTTCTCTAAAGCATTCTTAAATCTACCAATATATCTTGGTATGACCTTACCGCTCTTGTCACCCAATTCCTTTACCTTCTTGTTAAGACTTAGTCTGGCATTCTGAGCACCCTTTAGAGCCTCTGTAGAGAACTGTAGCTTCGTGTGGTAGTTAACAGATGCAAAGAGGTATCGGATATCTAAAGGATCAAATCCTTGAGATACAATCCCTGGTAAATCATCAGCATTCCCATCACTCTTGGCTAGTTTAGCATCATCCTTAGTTACTACCCATTCATTGTGTATCCAATACTTAACTACTGGTTGTCCAAATGCTCCAATATTCTGTGCTCTCTCATTTGGATGATGTACAGGTATATGATCTATACCTCCTGTATGTATATCAAAATTTACTCCAAATGCTTTGTTCCCCATTGCAGAACATTCAATATGCCATCCTGGAAAACCTTCACCCCATGGTGAGCTCCAATGCATATCATGATTTTCATATTTACCTGTTAATTTCATCCAGAGTACAAAATCTGCAGGGTTCTTTTTGTTAGCATCTACTACGACTTCTTCTCTGTCTCCGACCTTCTTGTCTTCTAATTTCTGGCCTGTGAATATGGTGTAATCAGGTACCTTGGTAACATCAAAATACAATGCTTTGTCTGTTTCGTAGGTATATCCATTCGCTTCCATTTTTTTAACTAATTCAATGATTTCTGGAATCATATTGGTTGCTCTCATCCATCCGAATTTCTCTACATCGTTGTAATCTAATTCTCTTGAGATTGTATCTCCACTTGGTGTAAGAATATTTAATGCTTTAAAGTCTTCTAATACCGTATTGATATATTTGTTTGCTACATCTATTGCTGTTATTCCTTCTTTGCTTGCTTCTATATCCATTTTGTCTTCTCCGAAGTCTTCGTCATGGCTCATATGACCTACATCAGTGAAGTTCATTACTCTGTTTACGTTGTAGCCTAGGTATTTGAATGCTCTGTGCATTACATCCCAATCTATATATGCCCTAATATTTCCTAAGTGCATTCTGTAGTAGACTGTTGGTCCGCAACTGTATATTGAGATTTCGTTATCTTTAATGGGTTGGATATCTACTACTTTTCGATCTAGGGTTGAATAGAGTTTCATTGTTTTAAATTATATCAGATTAAATAGAATAACCAATGATTACCTTACGGCAATCATACTCATTTCCAAAACGGCTCCCTTAGGTAACTCTTTTACTACAACAGTCTCTCTTGCGGGATATGGTTGGGTAAAATATCTAGAATATACCTCATTTAATGTGTTCCAAATCCCCATATCTGTTATGTATATTGTTGTTTTAACTACATTCTCAAAGGTCATATCAGATTCTTTCAATATATTCTCTAGGTTTTGCATGACTTGAATGACCTTCTCTTCATCAGTACCTTCAACCAAAATTCCACCTTTTGTAAGATGTATTTGTCCTGATGTATATACGGTATTTTGTACTTCAATTCCTTGCGAATATGGTCCTATTGCTTTAGGTACCTCCGTAGATTTTATTTCTTTTTTCATTTTAATATTTAAATATATATTAATTATGGAGGTGACTATGGGAGTTGAACCCATCTAAAAGGTTTTGCAGACCTTCGCCTAACCGATCGGCCAAGTCACCAATACATATATTGGCTATTGAACGATGTTTAAGGATTGGGGATATTTGTTTAAACAGCAAGAATAACCAATATTTAATTATTGGTTACAACAACATGTAATGTTATTTATTCTGTTTATCATATTGAGGATTATATCAATGTAATATTGATACAGTCAAATATATCTCTTAAATACAGATATGCAATTCACTCTGGGTGTTTAAAAAAATATAAACACCCAGAGGTGCGCAGAGAGTTGAAATGTTTTTTATCGGGATTGGAAAATAAGCTGAAACAGCAATTTTAAATCTGCACCGTATTTGCTTAAAAACCAAGCAATAAAAAGAGCCACCGCTAATAATATTAGCCCCACGAAATACCAGTCTTCAATTGATGCTTTTCTTTTCTCTTCCACTTCCATTTTTTCTTTCATTTTTCCTCCACTTTTTTTCGACACCCTCGGTGTACGATTATATTTAACATCAAAGATATATTGATATTAAGTAAATCGTACACACGAAGGTAGAATTAGGAAGAAAATGTAGTATTAAATAACTAAGTATCTAATACAATTCCCTCTGCATTTAAGAAATATATTTTAAAAGAGC
>LBSF01000048.1 GCA_000991805.1 candidate division WS6 bacterium GW2011_GWC2_36_7
TAGTAAAATTAACTCTGCCTTAAAAAACATGGCACGCAAAATAATAACAGCTATAGATCTCGGTTCCTCCAAAGTTACAACAGTAATTTCTTCTGTTGATGACAATCAAACACCTTCCGTTATAGGTGTGTGTTCACATACTAGTAAAGGTATCAAAAAAGGCGTTGTAGTGAATATTGATGACGCAACCAATGCAATATCAGAGAGTGTACTAGCTGCTGAAAGAATGGCAGGTGTTACAGTTTCTGATGTATATGTCTCAATCAATGGTGAGCAGGTAACAAGCTTAAACAACAAGGGTGTTGTAGCAGTTGCAGGTTCTGAAATCACGATAGATGATACATATAGAGCAATCGAAAATGCGAGAACCTTATCTTTACCAGATAATCTTAATCCAATCCACATTATCCCTAGAGAATTTGTAGTGGATAATCAAGGTGGAATTAAGTATCCAATTGGAATGAGTGGTGGAAGATTAGAAGTAGAAACACATATAATCACTGCACCTAATTCATACTGGCAGAATATTAGAAAATGCGTAGAACAGGTAGGATTGAATGTCTATGATGTAATCTTTACTGGTTGGGCATCATCGCTTTCAGTATTAACAGAAACAGAAAAAGAGCTTGGTGTCTCTATGTTAGACATTGGTTCTGGTACTACAAGTATTACAATATTTGAAGAAGGATCAATCATCTACAGTAGTTGTATACCTTGGGGTGGGAATAGCATAACAAGTGATATTGCGATTGGTCTTCAAGTTTCTCTTGAGGAAGCTGAAAAGATTAAGCTCTATATGTCAGATATTCTTGATAACAAGACAGCAGTTTCAAAAGGAAAAGGAATGGATTCAACACCAGCACTTTTAAGAAAGAAAGATGAGCCTAAAGAAAAGAAATCAAAAGTTGATGAAATTGATCTTAGTGGATATGGAATAGACAAGAGTGTATCAAAAGAGACCTTGCAAAATATTGTAGAGGCAAGGTGTGAAGAAATCTTCGAAATGGCAAAAGAGAATGTTTCTAAATCTGGATACAATATTGGTATGCCCGCGGGAGTTGTTTTAACAGGAGGGACAGGGTTACTAAGAAATATCACAAAGATTGTACAAGGAGTATTTGGAGTTTCTGCAAGAATAGGGTATCCTTCAGGATTAACAGGTATGACAGAGGAAATCTCTGATCCATCATATGCTTGTGTACAAGGTTTGATTAAACATGCGATGGATGATGATGTTGATATTAGTTCTTCCAATGACAAGAAGAAGTCCAATGTTAAAGGATTTGTTGGAAAATTGGGAGAGTGGATGAAATCTTTACTGCCTTAAATAAATTTTAGTGTTTAAGACACAATGTTAGTTACAACCAATGTAGATCCAGTAGCAAAAATTAAGGTAGTAGGAGTAGGTGGTGGTGGTTGTAATGCAATCAACACTATGATTACTGACTATGATATCCCAGGTGTTGATTTTATGTCATTCAATACAGATGCACAGGCATTAAAGATGTCTCAAGCGCCTGTTACATTACAATTAGGAGAAGAATTAACTAGAGGATTAGGTGTAGGTGGTAACCATGATATGGGAGCACAAGCAGCTGAAGAAAGCTTAGACCAAATACAAGAATTTCTAGAAGGTGCAAACATGGTATTCATTACCGCGGGTATGGGTGGAGGTACGGGTACAGGTGCCGCTCCAATAATTGCAGGTGTTGCTAAGAACATGGGAGCATTAACAGTAGCAGTTGTAACAAAGCCATTTGAATTTGAAGGGAATAAGAGAAGAGAAATAGCTGAAGAAGGTATTGCCGCATTAAAAGATAAAGTCGATACATTGATTGTTGTTCCTAACCAGAGATTACTTGAAATTGTTGATGAAAGTGAAAAACTCTCTTTTATTGATGCTATGAAGAAGGTTGACTCAGTATTGGCCGAAGGTGTTAACAGTATTTCCAATTTGATTAGTCAAACAGGGTATATTAATGCAGACTTTAATGATGCTAAATCAGTAATGCAAAATGCAGGTACTGCGTTAATGGGTATTGGTAGAGCAAGTGGAGAAAATAGAGCTGAAAATGCAGCAAGAGCTGCTACAACCAGTCCTCTTCTTGATATGTCTATCGAGGGTGCAACAGGAGTCCTTTACAATGTTGTTGGATCCGACTTAACACTTACAGAAATTAGTCAAGTTTCAGAATTAATTAAGGAAGCTGTTGATCCATCTGCAAATATCAAATTTGGTGCACAAATTGATCCTAATGCTGGAGAAGAATTAACTATTACAATTGTTGCAACAGGTTTTGATGAAAACAAACAAGTCTTTACTAAAAAGCAAAAGGGAGTCGATGAAAATGTGAGAACATTTGGATTCAAACCTAGAGCTGAAGAGGTTAAAGAAGAACCGGAGATGGAAATTGATTCTGAGGAGGATGTTTTAGAGTCCTTTGAAAAAGCAGATATTCAAGAAGAAGATTTTGAGGAGGATATTTTACCATCAACTCCAGTAAGTAATCCAAGCAATTTAGGAGATGGTGAAAGTATATTAGATACTCCAACTTTCCTTAGGAGACGAAAAGCGTAACTGCGATGTGTTAAAATCTATACGTTATGAATCTTTTCTCAAATAATTCAAAGAAGTTTCTATCTGTTGATTGGAAGATCCTTTTACCAGCTCTTCTACTTTCAATACTCGGGCTTATTACTCTTCTGTCAACAACAATTCTACCAGAAGGCGGATATGGGGATTTAGGTATTGTTTCGAAACAAATCATACTTGTAGATCTCTCGTATCTGAAATACTGGCAGGTCCTATTAGTAATTTGGACTGGAACTGTACTCCTTTTGGCACTTACCTTAATCATTGGTCCTGTAATCAATGGTGTTAGAAGATGGCTGTATATCGGTAGCTTCCAGCTACAACCTTCAGAGATAGCTAAATTTGCAGTAATAGCTATTACTGCAGGAATATTCTCAATGCGTGGAAAATTAAATGAACTGATACTATTTGGCATAACGTTTCTCTCTGTAATTACACTATTCATACTCATATATCTAGAACCAGGGGGAAGCATGTCACTGTTAGCACTTACCATATGGTTCCTAATGACATTCCTGGCACTTAGTAACCCATTGAGGAATACGATTGTATTACTAATAGCTGGAAGTGTATCAGGAGGATTTTTAATAGCGGCAATTACAAATAATTGGATATGGTATCTGACTACCATATTGGGTGTGGTACTTACGGTGTTTGTATTGTACTCTAAGACAAAATGGAAACCATTAGCAATAGGGGCGCTTGTACTTGGATTGTTTCTTGGAATCTTTTTCACTGTATCCTGGGATACTATTCTCCATGATTACCAAAAAGAAAGAATCGTAGCATTTATAAACCCAGCAGAAACTACAGCAGATGAAGGATTTAATGTAAATCAGTCAAAGATAGCAATAGGGTCTGGGCAACTATTCGGAAAGGGTTTTGGAAATGGTACTCAAAGTAAGCGTAATTTCTTACCAGAGCATCAAACGGATTTCATATTTGCTTCCTTTGCCGAAGAATTTGGACTTGTAGGGAGTGTAGTGGTATTAGGATTGTATGGCTTTTTGATAGTATATTGCTTCATGACAGCTATAAATGTAATACAAAATCCATTACATTCCTTAATATCTATGGGAGTAGGTATAAAGCTTCTTCTCGAGGTATTTATCAACCTTGGTACCAATATGGGAACAATACCTGCAACAGGTATACCACTACCGCTAATGAGTGCAGGAGGGACAATTACAATAATGACCTTGGTATGTCTTGGATTGGTTCAAAACATAGCTTTAAGACACAGGCAAGGGCATAGAGATGTAAGTGGAGAGATATTGGATGTATATGAGGATTAATTAGATTTTGGTATGAATTGTATCTGAAGATCTGCATTCATGGCGTTTGCTAACTGTGTCAACTTCCCAATAGAGACATTCATGGCACCAGTTTCTATCTTTGTAATAGTGGTCCTTGGAATTCCCGATTTAGTAGAGAGTTCTTCCTGAGTTAATCCAAACTCCTTTCGAAGCTCTCTGAGGGCTCTTTGGGCAATTCTTTCATTGGCCTCTTTGTGGATTCGTTCAATCTCTTTCGGTGTGAAGGTTCTTCGCTCTAACTCTTCTAATGTTATTAAATTTTTGTAATCCATATTTTTAATTTTTTAAATTAGTTAATCGTTGTAAACAAATATTGATTTCTCTAAGAGGAGTCCTCATAGTTTTCTTCCTAAATGCAGAGAGCAAAACAATATGGTTTTGGGTGTATGCATATATACATCTCCATGCTCCATTGTGGTTAACTCTTACCTCGAATAGATCTGTGCCAGAAAGTTTCTTAGCATTTGGATATTCTAGAAAGCCGTAATCACTTAACTCTGAAAAAAGCAGATACATTTCTTCACGAATGTCGTCTGGAAAAAGATTTATTTCTTTTTCAAAATTACTATCAGCATAGATATCCTTACCTGTATATTGTGTCATATATTGAACATTAGGTCAAGAATTTAGCATTTAATATTGTAAAGAAGAGAAATGAAATTTTGATTAAGTGTTTCTAATTGAAGAAATCGCCTCCATTTATTGACATTTTCGCCATATTCCATTAAAATCCTTACTCATGACAGAAACAAAGAAAGAAACCAAAACAGATCAAAAAGTTACAGAAAACAAGTTTGCAGTAATCAAAATTGCAGGGACTCAGTTAAAAGTATCCGAAGGTTTGGAATTTGAAGTAAGAAAAATTGATGGTAAAAAGGGTGATGTAATTGAAATCACGGATGTCCTCCTAATCTCAGATGGTGAAAAAACAACCATTGGAACCCCCGTTATCGAAGGTGCTAAAGTTGTTTTAGAAATCACTTCTCAGAAAAAAGGAGAAAAGATTGATGGTTTCAAGTTTAGCGCAAAGTCTAGAAACAGAACACACTTTGGAGCAAGACAGTTAGTTACAAAGGTTCTCGTTAAGAAGATTTAAATACAATGTCCAAACAATATTTTTTCGAAGCTGGAAGTTTCCAAGATCTCTCATACGCCGAGCTTGTTTCAGTTTTTAACCTCTATGGTGTTAGTAAAGATCGTATACAAAGATTCACAGACAAAGTATTCATAGTTCGTGACAATGAAGTTTCAGAAGAGATAATTAAGAAAATATTCAATAGATTAGGTGGATTTGTTAGATATGGATATCTGTTAGATCAGGTAGATACTTTTCTTGCAGAATACATTGCAAAGGGAACAAAGGTTACATTTGGAGTCAGTGTATTGGGTAACAGTCATAAACAAGATAGTATTTTTTTAAGAAAGCTTTCAGGCGAATTGAAAGACGAATTAAAAAGAAATAACGTACCATCAAGATTCATTAGACCATTAAACAGAGAAATTGAACTAAATGCTGCACAAGTATTAAAAAATGAGATTGTTGAAAAAGGTTTTGAGCTTTGTATTATAAAAAGTGAAAATGATGAAATCTATGGATGTACCATGGGTGTACAGGATATTGAAAGTTTTGCTATGCGAGACTACGATAGGCCATTTACAGACGTAAAAATGGGGACTTTGCCTCCTAAGTTAGCCAGAATGATGGTCAATCTTGCTGGATTGAAAGAGGGTATTGTATGGGACCCATTCTGTGGATCTGGAACAATTCCTGTAGAAGCTGCTGTGTTAGGTTTTGATCTATTAGGTTCTGATATTGACGAACAAGCATTGGAATATACCGAAAAAAATATCGAATGGGCTTCAGACAAGGGGTTGATTGGAATTATTAAATATGATGTTTTCCATTTAGATGTTAAAGAACCAGATAATCGAACATTGGCAAAATTAAGAAAAACTCCAATATCTGCGGTAGTATGTGAACCATACATGGGTCCGCCACAGAGAAGCACACTTTTCTCAGGAAAAGCAGAACTCTTCTTAGCACGTGTAGAAGATCTTTACAGAGGGCTTTTTGATATATTACAAGAGGTAACACACGAGGGATTTATAGTTGTAATGATAATTCCTTCCTACAAAACATCATGGGGATGGAAGACAATCGGGGTAAGAGATATAGTAGGAAAGCGATGGGAAGTACTAAATACTGAACTTTCCGGTGGTAGGGACTTGAAGTGGAGCCGTAAAAATAGTATTATCACTAGGAACATTTTCATATTACGCAGAAAATAACTGAGTAATATATATATTAATTGTTAAGGTAGCACAATGTCACATGTCGTAGGTGCAGCAAGCACATCAAACAATGGCCATGTAGCAGGTAAAAGATTAGGAGTTAAGAAATTTGCTGGAGAGGCTGTAAAAGACGGAAATATTATTGTAAAACAGAGAGGTTCTGTATACCACCCAGGTAAGAACACATACATGTCAAAAGACTTTTCTATACACGCTAATATAGATGGCTTTGTACAATTCAGAAGAATGTCCGGTTTTAAAAGAGGACAATACTTTATAGATATTGTAGAATCACTCTAATGGCTAAATCCAAGTTCGTACAGATTGAGAGTAAAAATGCTCTACTTGAATTATTAAAAGAAGGTAGAGATTTTGAAAGACTCTATGTTGCGACTAGTGCCTTTAAAGATCCTATTACTAAAGAAATTGTAGAGGTAGCAGCCGCAAGAAAAATCCCAATGTTAAGAGTTTCAAAGAAGATCATCAACAGACGTCTTAGAACTTCTACATCTGAAAGTGTTATTGGCTACATGTATTCTCAAAATGATTGGAACTTAGAAGAACTCCTTAATCACTTAACTGCAGATGGTAACAAGCAACCATTCTTCCTTATTCTTGATGAATTAAAATATACCCAGAACATTGCAGCTATAATGAGATCTGCATTTGCAGCTGGTGTTAATGGCATTATTGTAAATCCTCAGGAAAAAGGTTTGGTTACAAACGAAACCATAAGAATATCAGAAGGTGCTGCAGAGAGAATTCCATTAGTAGAAATGAGCCTATTTGCAGCTATAAAAATCCTTAAGGACAATGCAGTAAAGGTTGTAGGTGTACACATGCAGGGAGATCACTATTTTGATGTTGATCTTAGAGGTCCAGTAGCATTGATGCTTGGAGCTGAAGATACTGGTATTTCGTCAGGCTTATTAGAACGATGTGATGTTTTGGCATCAATCCCAATGAGAGAAGGTATCGGTTCTTTGAATGTGAGCGCAACAGGCGCAGTTATGGTATATGAAAAGCTCAGACAAGAACTAAAAGGTTTCTAGAGCAGTTTCCCCATTAAGTTGTTTAATTCTTCGAGTGAGTTGTATCTAATTACAACTTTTCCACCCTTTGTCATCTTGGTTATATGTGCTGTATATCCTAATTTCTGACTTAACTGTGTAGAATACTTGTCAGTTACTTGATCTGTTTTCTTCCAACTTCTTGTTGTAGAACCCTTTCCGTAGTTAATCTTTCTAACTAAAGCTTCAGTTTCTCTTACACTCATACCTCTTTTAATGACCAGATCTGCCGCAGCTATTAAAGATACTCGATCCTTAATACCAAGCAATGCTCTTGCATGTCCTTCACTTAACTTTTCATTTAAAACTTCTTCTTTTACTTCGTCAGGAATATTTAATAATCTGATTTTGTTTGTAATTGCGACTCTACTTAATCCCATCTTTTTTGCAATGATATCCTGAGATATTCCAAATTCATCTTGCATCTGCTTGAAGGCGTATGCTTCTTCCAATGGGTTAAGATCTTTTCTCTTGAGGGGAGGAATCTTTTAGCAATACAGGTACGGTCTTCATTCCTGCTAATTGTGAAGCTCTAAGTCTTCTTTCTCCCGCAATTAAGAAATATTGGTTTGAATTTTTATCCTTAGTTATGATCAATGGCTGTATGACGCCATGTTCTCTGATTGAATCAGCTATCTCTATCAACTCCTCCGGATCAATATGCATTCTAGGTTGATATGGATTGGGTTGTATATTGTTAATATCAAAATTTTCAACAAACGAATTGTTTGTATTCTCCATTTCATTGGAATTGATTAATGCTGCTAACCCTCTTCCTAATCCTTGTTCGTTCATTTTAGTATATGTTTATTAATTTAATACTTAAAACCTTGCTATGAATTCCTGAG
>LBSF01000049.1:0-4913 GCA_000991805.1 candidate division WS6 bacterium GW2011_GWC2_36_7
CCAGTTATAGATATTTCACCAACCGTTTTTGGCTCAGAAAGTTCTCCAGCAATCCAATTATTTCTCCTCCTCTCTGTAAGATGCTTATCATTTGTTTGCCATTCAAACTCTTTCTTGAAGAAATATCTCCTCTGTATATAGAAAACTATTGAGGTCAACATAATTAAAGGAACGACAACAGGTATCGTCTTCAAGATAATTATTCCTGAAACAATAACCTTTGCAATTGAGGCAATAATTCTTACCACACTATTACCGACATCAGTTACAATACCAAGCCAATCATTAACTTTCTGTTTAGCATTCGCAACATCTGGGAATTCTAAAGTCTGCACTCCAAGATAATTGATTTTTTCATATTCCATTTTATTGAGAAATGGAGAGGAAAGTCTTCGCATCGTTCTACTTGCATAGTTTCTTAACTCATCAACACCAGAGAAGAAAAGATTAACTCCAAAAAGGATTAGAAGGAATGGAATTAGATCTACAATTTGAGCATCGCCGCCAGAGGCAAAAGACAAAAGTTTATCTATCAATTTTGCAGTAATGAAAGTATTTGCTAAAGGACGAAGACTACGAAGAATCTCGGTAATCAGTGCAATAATTGTGGCACTTTTAGAAATTTGCCAACTACACTGCATTGACCATAAAGAAATTTTTACATACTCTTTGAACGTTATATCGCTCTTTTTCTTCATACTTCAAAAAGTCTTATGTTATAAGGCAAATATTAGCACCCAACCCCATTTTGAGTCAATATTGTATACAAAAATTATTTTTAGTATAATATAGATATAAATATACTAAAACTCCTCATTCATTAGATAGTAGAAACCCTTAGCATGACCACATGATGGACATAGTTCTGGAGCTTCTTTGCCAATATGAACATAACCACATTCCGAACAAATCCATATTACCTCAGTATCTTTTTTGAATATCGTTCCATCTGTTAATACAGTATGAAGTTTTGTATATCTCTCAGCATGATGACCCTCCGCAATCGCAATTGATTCCAATCTCTTAGCAATATCTTCATACCCCTCTTCTCTAGCAACCCTAGCGAATTCAGGATACATCTCCTTATTCTCATACATCTCTCCCTCAATAGCCGCTTTAAGATTTTCCTTCGTATCCCCAAGTGTAAATGGAGCTTCTGCTTCAACTTTAAGACTACCCATATCCTCTTTAATAGTTTGGATCATTTTCATCAACCAACTAGCATGCTCTCTCTCTTGGTTAGCTGTCATCTCAAATATCTGAGAAATCTGAATATATCCTTCCTTCCTAGCAATACTAGAGTAAAAGGTATATCTATTTCTAGCTTGGCTTTCCCCTATAAATGCCTTTGTTAAATTCTCTAAAGTCTTTGACATGATATTTATGTATTAAATTATTAATTCATTTTACAGAACTTTGGATAGGATATACACTGTAAAAAGAATAAATTTAAAAACCATTCTATGACTCCTACTCCCAAAGCTCCACTCTCCATATTAGCATGTAGTTCTGGATTAAGTTTTGCAAAGAGAATAGAAAAGGAATTAAAGAAAAAACACGGAGAAGAAGTACACCTCATAGAATCCGAAGAGATGCATTTTGCAAGTACCGAATTAAAAACAATCATTAATGAAAGTATTAGAGGTAAAGATGTCTTCATTATTCAAGATTGTGAAAATCATTCAGAAGGACAATCGACGGACGAAAATCTTAGAGCTCTGTATACAATGGTAGATGCTTGTAGAAGATGTGATGCCGAAAGAATCACTACAGTATTACCATCATACCCATATGCTCGACAGGACAAACAATCTGGAAGAGAGGGGATTACCGCAGCTAGAATAGCATATGAATTAGAAGGTGATGGAAGTGTAGATCACATAGTTACCATAGATTTACATAACTCAGCAATTCAAGGATTTTTCCGAAGAGCAAAAATAGATAATCTCATGGGTGGATATGCTCTACTCCCTGTTTTAAAGAAAATGATTGAAGACAAAGAAAATACCGTCATTATGCCAACGGACTTAGGTGGTGCGAAACGTGCTAACCACTATGCCCAGACTTTGAAAACTGACATTGCATTCACATACAAAGCCCGAAATTACTGCAAAGCAAACACGGTAGACAAGATGTCCATTTTAGGAGATGTTAATGGCAAGGATGTATATATTGTTGACGATATGATCTGTACTGGTGGAACATTAGTAAAAGCACTGGAAGAGACTAAAAATATGGGTGCTAAGAAAGTCATAGCTGTTTGTACTCATGCACTTCTCAATGGACCTGCCGTAGAAAGATTCCAAGAAGCATATGATAAAGGATTCCTGGATTTAGTAATAGGGACAGATAGCACATACCATTCTAAAGAATTTTTGAAATCTACACCTTGGTTTAAAGAAATCTCAATTGCAAGCTATTTCGCAGATACAATTAGTAGATTAAACCAAAGAAAATCAATAACTGATCTTCTGGACTAAACAGGTCTATCTGGACTTGGTTCTTCATGCTTATCGTAAAATTGAATCGCGGCCCTAAGCTCTTCCTTGTCCTTAGCATAATCTTCCAAAGATATTTTCTGCTTCCATGCCTCATATGCTTGCAATACTGCTGTAGCCCCAGCCTTAGTTCCCATGGGATGGGAATGTACACCAGCTCCCATTGTAGTTATGAAATCTTGAGTACCAACGGTATCTATGAATTTTCCAATTAGAAGAGGATTTAAACCACCGGATATAATTGGGCACATTTTCTTAGTAATTCTCCAATATCCTAGATTGCTGTAGTCTTCTCCTTCCGCTTCTTTCTGTATGGCTAATTGAAGATCTGCATCTTTCTCTGGTATTTCTGACCATATTTGTTTGAAGTAATCGCCTTCAGAATATAATTTCAATGCATGTCTTGCAGCCATGACATCCTCTTTAGGAGAACCTGCCATCTTACCAATACCTGCAGTACCTGTATGAATTCCTGAAGCTCCTGCGAGTCTAGCAAATTTAGTTAATACTGGAACTGTATACCCAATTGGATTTTCATCTCTAGTAAATGCTCCATGCCCTGCTCTGTGGAAATGTAAAAATACATTTGGGTATTTTCTTCTAATAGTTTGTATAGCCATCCACCCTGCGGTTATACCATCTACTAAGAATGCATAACTCCCTGGTTTCATCATGGATTGAATGTAGTCAGCCTTTTTAATCATTGTATCGTAGTCAGATGAGGATATGTTGAATGAGTGGACTTTAGTTTTTCCAGTTTCCTGTTCTACCCTATCCATTGCATGTCTTACATCCTGTACCATCTTGTCGTAAGGACAGAAGTCCTGATCTGCTTGTGGCTCATCATTCTTAACAAAATCCCCTCCACCAGACCAGAAGTCATAGCAGAGTTCTGCATATTCAGATGATGTTAATCCAATCTTTGGTTTAATGATACTTCCAAATATGGGTCTCTCTTGGATATTTAAATATTTCCTCATATCATCAATGGTATATTCTGGGCCATCGTACTGTACTAACATTTGTGGTGGGAAATATACATCTAAAATTTTACATACTTTTACACTTGCCATACCGAATACGTTTCCAGCAATGAAGGTCATGATGTTTTGCACATTTCCACCTCTATCAAATATTCTCCATGGATATGCTATCCATACCAAGTTGTTCTTTTCATCTATTCTGTAAACTAAAGCATCTAAGCTTTCTGAAAAAGCTGTTGCGGTTCCTATCTTAACGAATGATCCTGTAGATGATTCTGCGGCTACCTCGCTAGCAGTATCTACAAGTGTCATTCCTTCTTCACCCTGGAGTCTAAATACTGCCAACATATATTGGCCATTAAAAACATTAGGGTTTCCTATCTGAATATATTCTTTTTGCATTTTGGGCAATGGTACAGTTTAGTTATTAACTATACGATATTCCCAACGATTTGTTAACCTAGTAGCTAAGTTTAACCGAATAGCTATTATTCTCAACAATTTGCGCCCCATCTAATTCTGCAGAGAATCTTTTTACCCATTTGGTTCCATCTTCAAATACCATTTCTACATCAAATGAAATTGATAGATTTACATCATTTGGTTCTACACTTGCATATTTCAATACATTAACACTTTCAAATAGGTTTTCACTATCCATTATTTTTCTGTAGTTAAATTCTCCAAGTTCCTTAAGGAAGATACCCCATGTGGGCATTGCAGATCCTACTTTTGAGACTTCGTCATAGTAATGAGCTACATCTACAACATTGAAGGTTATTGTTCTTCCACTGTCTTTTATTTCTGCTGATTTCATTTCATCTTCATATGGCCCCCATATATAGTTTAAGGAGGAGAGTGTATTGCTTACATGCCCTGGTTTTACTATTGCTACTTTTCCTTTTCGATATCCTTCTACTTTAATATTCTTTACTGTGTAACTGGTTATTGCATCCATATGGAAGAGGTTTGCATTTACCCATATTTTTATATGTGAGAGTTCTTTTGTATCTTTTACTTCTTCGGTACTAAATGCAGAGACGTATGCCTCATTTTGGGATACTTCTACTTTCTTTTCTATTTCTTCTGAATTGGTTATGGTTTTACTGTTATTACTTGCGATGTTTCTAACTCCTGAGATTGTTACTCTTACAAGGAAGATTATTGGGAGGATGAATATGAGGAGGGAGAGGATTATTCCTATGATTATGAGTAACAGTTTTTTGTTTTTTTCCATTTTAATGTATAAAAATTTTAAAATAAAATTACTAACTACAAAGATTCAACAACGTGTTAGATGCTTTTTCCAAATCTTTTTCATTGAAAATTTCTTTTTCTTCTGTATCAACAATATGAATAGTATTACGCCATTTTCTTATTTCCTCACAATTCTCAAATGTAGAAAAATCAATAATAGATTTATCTTTCGCTA
>LBSF01000049.1:4918-9764 GCA_000991805.1 candidate division WS6 bacterium GW2011_GWC2_36_7
CAAAAATCTGTTCCACCAGAGATTTTAATTTCTTTATTTTTCTCTATTCCCCAGACAATGCTTTCCTCCGAAGATAACCTATGTATCTCTTTTACATCCCTATAGTCCTTATCTTTAATGGGAAATTTCTCGTTTGGAAAATTTTTAAGGATTTTATATCTTAATACACATTCAATTAAGGAGGCTATATAAACTATACAATCTTTATAAATATAGGATTGAGCCTTCTTGCTCTGCTTACTTTTTAACAAAGTCGTTAAGAAAATCACGTGTTCAAGTGTTGCAACCATTCTATTTCGCAAAGATGTATTTTCGACAAAGCCAAAGATTTCACTATCCATTAATCTTTTCTTGTTTCTTTTATAAGCTTAGACAAAGATGGAAGCCCCTTTTCTCTTAAAAGATTCCCCAGTTTCATATCTGATCTTGCTTGAAGGTCAACATTATATTTTCTTTCAATGGTTTTAACCAAGGTATCGCTCCTTTTCTCACGAATTTTCCCTGATTTTGTTTGATTTATTTGCTTACTCATATATTTTATCCTCCTTGTTTAATTCTAGCAGAAATTTAAATTAACAAAAAGAAATTATTCCATCTCCCCATTTAACCATTCCCAATAGCCATCTGCTACTGCCATAACAGGAATAGCAAATATACAAGGGACATCATATGTATGTATCTTGGTTATCTCTTTTTCAATATCATCATATTTAGACTTAACACTCTTTAGTAGTAATACAACTTCCTTACTCTTATCTATATTTCCTGTTTTTGGAGGCCAAAAAAACATAGGCTGCATATCCTTATATATATTTACGCATGCACACAATTTCTTTTTCATAATATGCTCTCCTATCTGTTCTGCTTGCTCTACACTCTCACAAGTAACATATACCACTATCATATGATCTGAGTCCTGAGTAAATTTCATGATTATTTTGATTAAATAAATATCGGGGCGACACGACTTGAACGTGCGACCTCTTGCACCCCATGCAAGCGCTCTAGCCATCTGAACTACGCCCCGTTAATGCAGATATATTCTACAATATTAAAGCCCTAGTTCACTAGCCCTAGCCTTCATAGAATCTAAAGATATATCAATAAATTCTTCTAAGGATATACCTGTTTTTTCAATATCCTGTATCAAATCTCTCCTAACACCCTTCGCAAATTCTTTTTTCTTTAACTTTCTTAAAACAGTATCAGAAGTAACAGTAGCAATCCTCTTATCAGGCATAACCAAAGCACAAGCCACTAAAAAGCCAGACAAGTTCTCGGAAGCAGACAATGCATAGTCCAAGTTATTCTCCCTCTTTTCTGGTACCTTGGGATTCTCTTCATAGTGAGCCTTAATCGCATGATATACATCCTTGTCTATATCTTTCCCTACTTCAAGATTCTCCATCTTCAAAATATCATCAAACTCAACCACATGCCTAGCAGGATCCTTACCAACATAGTCAAAATCTAAATCATGAAGTAAACCAGAAAGACCCCATTTCTCCTCATGCTCACCAAGTCTATTGGCTACAGCCTGCATAATGATGTCGCTTTCCTTCATATGTAGCTTAAGCCATGGGGTAGTCACATACTTCTCTATTAATGCCTCACATCTTTCTCTAGTTATCATATTTATATATATTAAAATTTAAATATCTAAAGAAGCTAAGCTAATCCTTAGCCTATCTGCATCTACAAAAGGAATAGCTATCATCCCATACCTCTTTGCCTGTCTGAGATTATCCTCTCCATCATCTATATATACCATCTCTTCTCCAGCCTCCCCTGTTACTTTAAGAAGGTTTTCAAATGAAGCATCAGATGGTTTTGACAAACCTGTATCTTCAACAAGGATTACATTATGGAAATATTTCAGGAAATCATACTTAGCATCAAGAATATTAATGGCTTGTTTAGAAGTATTGGAAAAAAGATGCAATTTGAAATCTGTATCAGACAAATACCTCAGCAAATCAACCATCTCCTCATCCATACGATGCGTACTGGAGTCTAAGATGACACCATTTAAATCAAAAACTATACTTTTAATCATTTACAACTGTATCTCAACTATTACTTGGTTGGGGCTTAAACCTGCACTCAATTTGTAATCAACATCTTCAGTTAAACCATAGAAGGTATATATACTCTTCTCAGCAGCTCTCTCTGTTTGCATAGCCAAGTTTCCAGGTAATGCGATACCATCAACTGCAAGATATACCTTGTCTGTTTTTACACTACCAAATGTAACAACGAGTTTGTGCTCAGCATCATATGCTGCACTTACAGATGGAATTGGATTCGCATCCGTACTACTTACGTTCCATACAAACTTTAATACTCCGGAATTAGAACCATATGTATACGAAGCTAATGTCGAACCCTTTGTAGCATCCACACCCATTATGGTTTGTCCCAATTTCCCAAATTCAGTACTACCTAAATCTAAATTCTCAGTAGAAACTTCCCCTGGATATTGAACACCAACGATTACATCCCAACCATCGGACATTTTAGATGTCGTAATGGTGAAAGGTGTGCTCTTACTTACCCCAATATCATACAATTCTTCTGTTTGATCAGATGATACATTGTGATACAACTGAGAGATACCTTCATTGTTAATTGCAACAGCCTTTTGATATCCAATGCCCCCGCTATCTTTTTCAATCTGATTTAAATCGATTCTAATTACTCCCAAATCACTTCTATATGTAGCAACTACATATGGATCATCCGTACCTGTTGAAGAAAGTGAGAATACAAACTCATGATATCCAGTTCGAGCTGTATTGGTAACTTCTTCTATGGTAAATTTTGCATCAGAAGCTACACCAGAAGTTTGTTCATCTGTAGAGAATCCTGTCAATGGCATTATTGTCTCTTCGTTATCATTTGCTGAATCGGCAGTATCTTCATTCTGAGTATCAGGATTGGTTGTTTCTGTTTGGTTAGTATTATTACTTGTCTCCGTATTATTTGGCGTAGCTTTCTTGTTGAAGAATATTAAGTAGATGCTTAGACCTACTACTAAAGGTAATACTAGGTACCATATGATTTTCTTTATCATAGCTTTTTCCTAAAATATTATTTATATATATACTACCACAATATTTCTTAAGATTTAAATCTGTAAAACGATATGCTAGTATATTGAATATATATTAATGAAAACTGCCATGTCCAAAGAGTTCAATATTTCAGATACAGGGAAATCAGAAGTTGTAGATACAAAGCCCATTGAGATTCCAACGATTACCCCAGACATCCAGATCCCTGAAGTTAAACTTCCAGAGATAAGTACAAAGAAAAAATTCAACTTAAAAAACTGGATCTTCCCAATAGTGGCATTTATTTGTTTAGTTGGAATTGGAGGTTTCTACTACTTTGGGATATACAGAATTCAACCTCAACCGCTAAACAAGGTACTTTCATTCAACCAAGATTTCATTTCCTCAATTTCGCTTTCAAATATCTTCAAGGGTAACTTGGCATTACTTTCTGCTCCTGAAGAACCAAGAACAGAAGAAAGCCCAGTTAATGGAGTATTGTTTACTAAGACACAAATGGACGTAATGATGAAACGCAGACCAGTTGCTGTAATGACGAATAATCATGCGGATGCTAGGCCTCTTTCAGGGATGAATAGTGCAGATGTAGTTATAGAAGCAAACGCAGAGGGAGGAATTACAAGAATAATGGCAATATATTGGAGTACAGCACCTGAAAAAGTTGGCCCTATTCGAAGTATTCGACAATACTACTTAGAATGGGCAATGGAATATGACCCACTAATTATCCATGACGGTTGCGCATCATCAGATGATCCAAGAACTAATTCTTGTGGAAATCTATATAGCTATGGTGTTAAAGATCTTGCTACCATTGGTGCATGGAGATGGAATGACGGAAGAAGGGTAGCACCACACAATGAGTACAACTCCATAAGCTATGCATGGGAATATGCCGCCAAAATGGATTGGGACAGTTTTCCAAATAGTTTTAAAAGCTGGAAATTCAAAGCTGATGCAGATATAGCTCAACGTGGAGAGAAAACACAAGTTAAGTTGGTGTTCCATCAGAGATTAACCAATAGTGGATTGTATGATGTCATTTGGACATATGATTCATCTACAAACACATATCTGAGAAAAGTTGGTGGACAAGCAGATATTGACCAGGAGATGAATACTCAAGTGTATGCAAAAAATATTGTAATACAAGAAGTCTCTATGATTCAGTCGGGTGATGACAAGGGCCACCTGATTATAACCACTATCGGTCAAGGCAAGTCTACCTATTTAATGGATGGAAAAATCACCTATGGTACATGGAAAAAGACTTCAAGAACGGACAGGACTACATACTATGATAGCGAAGGAAAAGAGATGAAATTTAATAGAGGAAGAATATGGGTCGAGATGATTGGTACTTCTGATGGGAAATTTGCTATAATTGAGCAATAATATTAAGCAGGTTGGGGAACTATGCTAAAAAACTTTTTTATCTCAAAAGTGAGGGTGCGAATTCTTGAGCAGTATATGCTTGATTTGAGTGCAGCATTCCACGTTCGAGGGTTAGTTAGAATTTTAGATGAAGAAATTAATGCAGTTAGAAGAGAGCTCTTAAATCTTCAAGATGCAGGACTTCTAACTTCTAAAAAGGATGGAAACAAATTGGTATACAAATTAAATCAAAAGTATCCAATACTTCCAGAACTTAGATCTATGTTTTACAAGGAATCTAACATTGGGAGAGCAATCTTAAAAGTCGCAGAAGAAATTGAGGGTATACAACTATTAGTGTTAACCGAAAGCTTCATTAAGAACAGATACGAGAATCC
>LBSF01000050.1 GCA_000991805.1 candidate division WS6 bacterium GW2011_GWC2_36_7
TAAAAGACATGGCTACAACATTTGGAAAAGAAGTTGCAAAATTTGATAGCGCAGTATTTGATAGAAGTGGATATAGATATCATGGATTGATCCAGATATTTGCAGATGAATTAAGAGGTAACGGAGTTAAAATTTAGTTTAATATATACAGATGGTAGATCTAAGAAGAAACAACAAAGAAAGAAAAGAATTTGATAAAAAATCTCTTGCAATAAGAAGAGTCGCTAAAGTTACCAAAGGTGGTAAAAGATTACGATTTAGCACTATTGTAATTGTTGGAGATCATAATGGTAGAGTAGGTATTGGACTTGGAAGAGGTGCAGATGTTAAGAGCGCAGTAGAAAAGGGTGAGAGATTAGCAACTAAATCTGTTACAACTATACAGTTGATTGGAGATACTATTCCTCACGAGGTTGTTTACAAATTTGGAGCTGCAGAAGTAATGTTAAGACCTGCAAGACCTGGTACTGGAGTAATCGCAGGAGCTTCTGTTAGAACAGTATTAGAATTAGCAGGAGTATTGAATGTATATGGTAAGATATTGGGAACTCAAGAAGTAAATGCAAATGCATATTGTACAGTTGAAGCGTTGAAATCATTAAGAAGTGGAAGAGTTCTAAAGAAGATGTCCAAGATGAGAGATAGAATTGAATTGAAGAATGAAATGGATAAGGAAAAGAAAGCAAAGGATGATGTAAAGAGACAGAAAAAGTTTGAGGCTAAAAAAGAAGCATTCAAAAAAGAGAATAAAAGAACACCTAAAGTAAATAATAAAAAATAATGTATCTAGAAAACATACCAAAAAGAAACAATAGAACAATGAAGGGAAAGAGAATCGGAAGAGGATATGGATCTGGCGTTGGAGGTCACACCGTTGGTAGAGGTTCTAAAGGACAGAAATCAAGAACTGGACACAAGTCATTAGTATTCTTTGAAGGTGGAAACGTTGCTTTCTTTAGAAGAATGCCTAAGTACAAGGGCTTCAATCAGAGTAGAAAAATTGAAAACGATGCAGTAAATGTAAATACATTGGAGAAGGAATTTAAGGCAGGTGAGATTGTATCTGTTGAGACATTGAAAGAAAAGGGTATTATTAAGAAAAACTCACAAGGTGTAAAAATCTTGGGAAAAGGTGAGATCAAAATCAAAATCAATATAGATGGTGTTGCAGTCTCCGCCGCTGCAAAAGAAAAGATTATGAAAGCCGGGGGAACTATTAAATAGCCTCTCAAAAAATGACAAACTTAAAAGAGAAAATCCTGTCCATATTTAGGACAAAGGAGATTCGAAACAAAATCATATTTTCACTATTTATTCTTTTTGCATATAGAGTGCTTTCTGCTATTCCTGTTTCAGGTATTCCTGCAGAAGCTCTGGTTCAATTATTTCAAGGTACTCAACTTGGAGATGTCTTATCTACTGTCTCAGGTGGTGTATTAGAGTCTGCTTCGTTAGTAGCTATTGGATTAACACCATATATAAATGCTTCAATCATATTCCAACTATTAGGAACGGTAATTCCCAAATTAGCAGAATTAAGAAAAGAAGGAGCTGATGGCCGAAGGAAGATAAGTATGTATACTAGAATTGCGACTGTACCGTTGGCAATTCTTCAATCATTCGTCATATATTCTACATTAAGAGGATTTGGATTAATTGGCACCTTAGGAACACTTGAATTAGTTGCCATGTCTGCTGCACTAACAGGAGGTTCTCTGATCATGATGTGGTTTAGTGAACTTATCTCGGAAAATGGTGTTGGTGGAGGTTCTTCATATTTAATTATGTTAGGAATCCTCTCCGGTATTCCCGGTACGGTAAGAAGTAATTTCATAACCATGGATCCTACTCAGAAGATATTATTCTTCGTTGTTGCGATAGTCTTAGTCGTTTCCACAATTATAATTACCCAAGCTGAAAGAAGAGTACCGATTCAATATTCCAGAAGAGTGAGAGAAGGGGGGGCTATGGATAGCTATATTCCAATAAAACTTACCCAATCTGGAGTTATGCCTGTAATTTTCGCTATGTCATTACTATCATTTCCACAGTTGATTGCAAAATTTGTAGTAAGTAAAAACTACTCAGAGGGTTTAACTACTTTTGCAAACAATGTGCAAACTTGGCTTGCCAATACCTACATATATGAATCTATGGTATTTATATTCATCATTGCGTTCGCACTCTTCTATCTAACCGTTGTATTTAATACTGACGAATTAGCAGAGAATTTGCAGAAACAAGGAGCCTTCATACAGGGTGTAAGACCTGGAAATACAACTTCTGATTACCTTAAATCTACAGCATTGAAGCTTACAGTTGTTGGAGCATTGTTCTTAGCTTTAGTATCTGTATTACCAAGCTTCATGATACACTTTGGATTGATTACAGCAAGTGTAATAACGGGAACAGGCCTTTTGATTGTCATAGGGGTAATTCTTGATATGAAGAGACAGGTTGAGTCTATGATGGTTGTTAGAAGATATGACAAATATCTTTAGTAGAATCTCTCTTTCGTGCTACAATATCTTCAATAATCTGACTTAATATTGGTTTATGAAAACAATACTACTTCACGGCCCATCTGGATGCGGAAAAGATACACAAGCAGATCTTCTTGTTGATAAATATGGATTCGAGAAAATAGTAACGGGAGAAATGGTAAGAGAAATGTATAATATCAGTGATCCCGATGGTCTTAAGGCTTATGAATACTGGGGAAAAGGGGCTTTTGTTTCTGATGAGTTGGTGTACACAATGTTTCCCAAATGGCTTGAACGATATGATTCCACAAAGGATTGGGTCTTCGTCTCTGTTGTTAGAAGTGCGGGACAGATCGCTTTGTTTGATAATTTAATGAAGGAATATAATCGTCCCTTAGATGCGTTTGTACATTTAAAACTTACAGAAGATATTGTTATTGAAAGGAGATCTCTAAGATGGACATGTCCTAATTGTGGAGCGACATATCATAAAAAATATAAACCAGAAAAGGTCGAAGGGTATTGTGATAAATGCGGAAAAACGTTGATACAAAGGGAAGATGATACATTAGAGAAAACAAAAAGTTTGTACCAGGAGTACCAAAAAACGATAATGCCAATCCTGGAGGAATATAGAAATAGAGGAATTTTGATAGAAATAGATGCAAGCCCCTCAATAGAGGAGATACAAAAGGAAATTATAACCAAATTGAACTTGTAAATGCTTGCGTTTTTTGATATCCTTACCCTGTTCCGTTATGTATCTCAGGAATGTATGCAAAATTGACGTTTTGTATTGAAAGAACGTCGTTATTCTGATATAATTCCGAAGATTCATTTACATAGAAAGAAAGTTTGTATTATGATCGATAGCAAAAAAGTTTATGAGTTTGAGGGTACAGTCAAAGAATGTCTGCCTAATACTCAATTCGTAGTAGAGATCGACGTAAATGGAGCTAAGCATGATGTGATAGGTTATCTTTCTGGAAAAATGCGAATGCATTTCATCCGAATTCTCGAAGGAGATAAAGTGAAGATAGAAATGACACCATACGATAAAGAAAAGGGCAGAATTACTTTTAGATCAATGAATAAATAAAATGAAAGTCCAAGCTTCTGTTAAAAAAAGATGTCCAGATTGTTATTCCGTTAAGAGAGGTGGAAGAGTTTTCGTTTACTGTAAGAAGAATGCTAAGCATAAACAAAGACAAGGCTAATTTAACTTTTTAGTTTTTACAAATTTAAGATGGCAAGAATCGCAGGAATAGAAGTCACAAATGAAAAGAAAGTATGGATCTCCCTTATGGGAATTTATGGAATTGGTACAAAGCGAGCACATGATATTTGTAAAGACACAAACATTGATGAAAATACTTTTGTTAAGGATCTCTCAGAAGTTCAATTAGATGTCATTAGAAAATACATCGAAGAGAAGTATCAAGTAGAGGGAGCTTTAAGACAAGGAATATTCAGAGATATCAAGAGATTAAAAGATATTAGATGTTACAGAGGAATTCGACATAAATTAGGATTGCCTGTAAGAGGTCAGAGAACAAGACATAACGCACACACAAGAAAAGGTAAGACTAGAGCAGTTGGTGGTTTGAAGAGAGTATTAGCTAAAACTTAACATCATAAAAATACTTTAATGGCAGAAACAAAGACAGCAAAAACAACAAAAGTAAAATCAACAAAGGTAATAAAGAAGAAAGTAAAGAAAACCGTAAATACTGGAATGGCTTTTGTTCAATCAACATTCAACAATACAATTATCACATTAACAGATGAGGCTGGAGAAGTACTAGGCCAGGGTAGCCCAAGTGCAGTTGGATTCAAAGGTGCTAAGAGAAGCACAGCATTCGCAGCAACTAAGGCAGCTACAGAAGTTGGAGAAAGAGTTGTTAAGAAATATGGATTCTGGAGCAGGAAGAAATGCTTCAATTAAAGGATTGGATGCAGCTGGAATCAAGATAACAATGTTGGTAGACAGAACTCCTATTCCTCACAATGGATGCAGACCAAGAAAGATACCAAGAAAGTAGTTAATATTTTTAGATTTATATATAGATGGGTAGATATACCGGACCAAAAGACAAATTAAGTAGAAGAGAGGGAGTTAATCTCCATAATAAAGGTGCTAGATCTTTTTCAGAAAAAGCAGGAATGACAAGAAGACCATTTGCGCCTGGTCAACACGGTAATGCTAGAAAGGCAAGACTATCTAACTACGGAATCCAACTTAGAGAAAAACAGAAGGTAAAGAGAACATACGGTTTGAGAGAGAAGAAGATGAAGAATGTCTATATTGAAGCAGATAGAAGATCAAAGACAAGAAATACAGATAAAGGTTTGGAACTTTTGAAGATGTTGGAAATGAGATTAGATAATGTTGTTTACTTAGCAGGACTAACTCCATCTAGAGGAGCTGCAAGACAAGCTATCGTACATGGAAATATGATTTTGAATGGAAAGAAAATGTCTATACCTTCATATGAAGTAAAAGAAGGCGATACAGTAACATTGAAATTGGCAAAACTTGCTCCTGAGCAACAATTATTCCCAACTCCTACATGGATAGAGAGAAAGGACTTGAGTTGTAAAGTATCAAGAATGCCTGTTAGAGAAGATATCGATGAGGGTATTAGAGAAAACCTAATCATTGAGTTCTACTCTAGATAATTTTATATATACATCTACATGGAAGCTTTTAAAGATATTAAAGTAGTAATTAAAGAAGAAAATGAGAACTATGGTATGTTTGAAATATCTCCTCTCTCAAGAGGATATGGTCATACTTTAGGCAATGCATTGAGAAGAATATTGTACTCTAGTCTAAAGGGTACAGGAATCACCAGTGTAAAAGTTAAAGGTGTAGATCATGAATATTCAACATTGGATGGTGTTAAGGACAATGTTGTCGATATTATTATGAATCTTAAGCAAGTCAAATTTAAAACAGGTGTAGACGAAAAGTTTACATGTAAAATATCTGTAAAAGGAAAGAAAGTTGTAACAGCAGCAGACATTGAAGTATCTGGAGACTTGGAAGTAGTGAATAAGGATGTTGTATTAGCAACATTGACTGATGCTGGATCAAAATTAGAAATGGAATTAACAGTAGAATCAGGAGTTGGTTACAGAGATGTTAAGAATGCTGAAAGAAAAGAAGTCGGATTAATTCCTTTGGATTGTGATTTCACACCAATTGAAAAGATTAGCTTAAGTGTAGAACAAGCTCGTAAGGGACAGGAAACTGACTTGGATGCAGTATTGCTTGGTGTTACAACAGATGGAAGCATTACACCTAAGGATGCATTGATTGAATCTTCTAAGATTCTTCAAGAATTCTCAGGAAAGGTAATGGTAGCTATGGGTATGTCTCAGAAGGAAGTTGTTGAACTTGAAGAAGAAGCAAACAAAGTAGAAGTAGTTGCAGAAACAGCAGCTGAGGACAGTGATGAAATTGGGTCATGGAAGGTAGAAGATTTACCAATATCTAAGAGATCTAAAACAGGTCTTTTGGCAGGTGGATTCAAGACGATTTCTGACTTGAGAAATACAACCGCAACAGAGCTATTGAACTTACCAGGATTTGGAAACAAATCATTGAATGAAGTTATCGAACTTTTAAATCAGTACGGTGTTAATATTAAGAACTAAAAAACATGTACAAGGGTGTAAAGAAATCAAAATTAGGAAGAAAAGCATCTAACAGAAAAGCATTGATGCAGAATCAATTGAGATCATTGTTTGAAAGTGGTCATGTAACAACTACATCTCCTAAGGCAAAAGTTCTCAAAAGCAATGCACAGTCTTTAATAGCATTAGGTAAAAAGAATAAAGGAATGCTTACTTTGAGAAGAGAATTGGCAATTGTGTTAAAAGAAAATGGATTAGTAAAGAAATTCATTGAATATGCTGAGAAAGAAGTAACAGGTGTTAGAACAGTAAAGATTGGGTTCAGAGCCGGAGACAATGGGGAAGTAACAAGAGTAGAGTTAATTGGAATGGAAAAGAAGATAAGAAAAGTTGCTAAGAAAGCTTCTACAGCAGAGGTTAAAGAAGAGGCAAAGGTTGAGAAGGCAGCTCCAAAGGCTAAGGTCTCAAAGAATATCTTAGATAAAGGAATAGATAAGAGCGCTACAGTTAAGAAAACCGGAAGAGCTACTTCTAGATCAGGACTTTAATTAATTAGTGAAATAGAATGAAATACAAGACAATTTGGACAAAAAAAGAAGATATAGAAAGAAAGTGGTATGTAGTTGATGTTAAAGATCAAATACTTGGAAGAGCTGCAACAAAGATAGCTTCCCTTTTAATAGGTAAGGAAAAGGTAGAATCGGTTCCTAACTATGATTGCGGAGATTATGTAATTGTAATCAATGCAGATGATATCAAACTAACAAGAGAAAAAGAATCTAAAAAGATGTATTATAGTCACTCTGGATTCCCAGGTGGTTTGAAATCTATTAGATTTGATGATCAATTGAAGTTAGATTCTACAAAGATCATTAAAGATGCTGTCATTACTATGCTTCCTCAGAACAAGCATAGGGCTTTGAGAATGGTGAGATTGTTTGTATACAAGGGGGCTGATCATAAACAAAGTGGTCAAAAACCTATTGAGATTAAATTTTAAACATAATAAATAGTGGAGAAGTATTTTGAAGGTATCGGAAGAAGAAAAACATCTACTGCAAGAGTAAGAATATATAAGGGTGATAAAGCATCTACTATTAATGGTGTTCCAGCAGTCGACTTTTTGAAAGATTATACTAAAACAGAACTCTACATTATTAGACCATTAACAGTCTCAGGATTAGAAACTCAATACTACTTTACTGCTAAGGTAAGCGGTGGTGGTATCACAGGTCAGGCTGATGCTATTAGATTGGGTCTTGCAAGAGCTATCTGTCTTATGAATCCAGAAGCAAAACCAGCTTTAAGAAAAGAAAATCTTGTTACAAGAGATCCTAGAGAAGTTGAAAGAAAGAAATATCATCACGTCAAAGCAAGAAAGAAACCTCAGTTCTCAAAGAGATAGTTCTGCTATTTGCCTTGGATTTTCAAATATCGTAGTATTTAACTGTATATAAGTTAATACGTCGCATATATGGAGAAAACATCAAAGAAATTTTGGATTATTACATTAACAGTACCATTAACAATCATTGGTATGTTTATTGGTTATCTCATCGTCACCTATGCAAATAAGTATGTTCAAACTAACTATGGAACGAAGACGATATCTGAGATCCCAAGCTATGATCCAACCTCAAGTATGTATTATGGTGGAGTAGGCATGGACTCTATGTCTGGCACATATATTCGAAATACGACACAGGAAATAATCAAAACAGCCAGTATGAGTATGGCAGCTGATGATATAGATATTACACTTACATCAATTCAGGACTTAGAAACTGAATATGATGCTTCATCTACTAACTTACAAGATTCCGGTAAGGGAGCTGACCGATATGTATATCTTACAATCAAAGTGGAGGAATCAAAATTCGAAGAGCTATATAACAAACTAAGAGCACTACCAGGAGAATTTTCATACTCGTCAATTGGATCTAGTGATGTAACCGAGAGTGTTACAGATCTACAAAGCAGATTACTCAATCTACAAAAATTAGAGACTCAGTATAATGAAATTCTCAAGTCTGCAACAACAGTTGATGATATATTGGCAGTACAAAAAGAATTGGCGACTACAAGAACAGATATTGAGGCAATACAAACTCAATTAAAGAATATAGATAACCAGACCAGTTATTCATATATCACAATAACAATATCTCAGAGCTCAACAGGTACACAACTCTCAGACAATGAATGGAGACCAATTGGTATCCTAAAAGAAGCAGGAAGAACATTAGTGGGTTTTGCAAAATTCTTAGGTACAGGGCTAATCTATGTTTTAGTATTTTCTCCAGTAATTGCTGCAGTAGTTGTTCCGGTTGTATTAATACTTAAAAAGACGAAAAAATAGTATAATGTACTGCGCAAGTATTCCTAGATGATTGCTCTTGCTAATTTAGTGAGAGAGGAAAGTCCGGACTCTATGTCGGTCTCGAATATTTCGAGATAGGTGCCAGTGTGAACTGGAAGGGAGTGATCTTTTGGTTAAAAGGGCAACAGAAAGTTATACCGCCTCGAAAGAGGTAAGGGTGAAATGGTGGTGTAAGAGACCACCGGGTATTGTAGTAATACAATATTGCGAGGCAACCCCCACCTAGAGCAAGGTTAAAACCGCTTAGATAGATAATCATCATAAACAGAATTCGGCTTATTGGGTGCTTGCGCACTTCATATTTCTTAAAAAAGGTCTGACCTAGGTCTGTCCTTTAACGATTTATTGTAAAGAGAGGCTGGAATACAGAGGATATCAGAATATCTTGTTTTGTTCGAAACTACCTATGTGCCCAATTTGAGCATAGGTACTTGATCACGCAAATTGTAGATAAATGCTGTTTTACTAACTGAATTGGGGATTTTTTCTTTGAAAGGTCTAACCTAGGTCTGTCCTTGCCGGATTAGATATCTCTTCCAATTCCATTTAAGAATTCTCTTTCATTAGTTTTGTTTCTGCCCTCAATC
>LBSF01000051.1 GCA_000991805.1 candidate division WS6 bacterium GW2011_GWC2_36_7
TACTCCTGAATACGAAGAGATCTTTCAACATTAATAATTACATCATCTGCAGGAGAAATACTCAAAGAACCACCCCAGAACAAACAACCACCAGTCTTCTCTACAACATCCATTATTTCTTCCTCAGTGAGCGATACAGGCATAACAACCTCTAAGATGTCTGATGTGCCAGATGGAGACGTAATTGCTCTAGAAGAGGTATTAGGGACGATCAAACCACCAGCTACAAGTATTGGTACTAATACGGGAGTAACACCCTTTCCTGCAACACCTCCAATGGAGTGTTTGTCAGCTATAACACTACCCTTACCCTTAAATTTCTTAAATGAAAGAGAATCTCCAGACTGTGCCATACCCTGTGTCATCCAATATATCTCTTCCTCATTAAAACCAGGATTAAAGAAAGTAGAGATAAAGAACGCAATTTCTGTTTCTCTTAATCTTCTACTCGCAATATCCTGCATAATTAATTCCAAATCTTCCTTGGTAAGATCATGGCCGAGAAGTTTCTTACTAATGGCTTCTAACGATTTAGTTCTTTCAGGAATATCTACAAATACAGTACTACCTTCAACTACCATATACTCCTTCCATATCTCTTCAAACAACCCAATCTCACCTTGATGTACTCTATCCTCAGTTTCCATAACATTGGCATACAAATCGGCGTCTCCTATTCCAAGGTAAACTAACTCACCTTCTTTGACGCCAATTTTCTCGGCATCTTTTCTATGTAAAACAATATTAAAGCTATTATCCTCGCCTAAATCCAACACTTTACTTCTTAAGTAGAAAGACATAACTAGTTAGTAAAAAATTATCTATCAAATACCCAAGGATATTTCTCCTTGACTACAGAGTCAACCTCTGAAGGTTTAACTATACCAAATTCTGTCACAAAACCAGTAATTAGGACATTATCCACAATCTCAAATGCCGGGTTATATATCTCCAAACCCTTTGGAGCATCTGGCCATATCTCAGAGTCTTCTCTTACCTCTATCTCGACATTCCCTATGTATGAATCTTCATCTATTTTGAGCAAAGGAGTAACCACATACAAAGGCTTATCTGCATAGTGAGCGCTCATGGCTATACTCCAACTTCCAATTTTGTTAATTACATGTCCACCTTTCACAATTTGATCACACCCTATCAAAATCATGTCCACAGTTACATTACCCCTATTGATTATGAATGAATCAGCAGCACTATCCGTTATCATTGTAGTTTTGATTCCAGCATTCACCAAGTTCTTCGCAGTAATCCTTCCCTGTAATCTTGGTCTAGTTTCTGTGCACACTATCTCAAAATTTTTATCCCCTTGAGACAATTCTTTGATCAATGTTTCTACCGTAGAAGAATGACAATGTGTAAATATTTTGTCATGATTTTTGAGATATTCCCGAGATTTCGCTACCATACTTTTCTTTGATTCGGAAATCATCCCAAGATACTCAGTACATAGCTCATCAAGCCTTGGTTTCATAGTGGACACCTCTGGTAAAACAGGGAATTCTTGTTTGAAGAAATACTTGATAAATTTGACCCCATTTTTTGCTAATGGTTCATTGGGCCTTGCTGTAGCAAGTCTATCCCCTACCGCAAAAAATTCATCATGTATCTTTTGTTTATCTGTCTCTTTAGTAAGTGCCAGGTACAATTTCATACCTTCAAAGGTAGAAAGTGCAACATTAGTCGCACCCTGTATGTTCAACTTTTGTATATCCCCATATATTTTGTCTATCTCTGTGTATACTTCCATGTTACTTTAATTCAAATTCTTCATTAACATTAGGTACTATGGTCTCTATCTGTGTATCCTTGTAGATCTTATCTGCAAATTCTTCTGCTACCTGTTCATCCCCATGGGTTATGAATATCTGTTTTGGAGTATGCCCAAAACTTCCTAACCAGTATGACAAATCTCTTTCGTCGCCATGGGCCGAAAATCCTCCTAAGGTATGTACCTTGGCATTGTTTTCATATTCTCTTCCAAATATTCTTACCATTCTTTCCCCATCTACAATTCTTCGCCCTAGTGTACCTTTAACTTGATATCCTACAAATACGATATGGGTTTTGGCATTTTCAATATTGTTTTTTAGATGATGCATAATCCTTCCACCTGTACACATTCCACTACCTGCCATAATGACTATACCACGCTTGGATATGAGTCGTTTTGATTCTTCAGCATCCTCTACTATGTGTAGTCCTGGGAATTCAAATGGATCATCCCCTTTATTTAGTAATCGTTTTGCATCCTCATCGTAGAAATCAGGGTACTGTTTAAATATTGCTGTAGCTTTTGAAGCCATTGGACTGTCTAGATATATTGGAAGTCCTGAAAGTAGCCTTTGTTCTACAAAGAGATTAACCTCATACAATATCTCTTGTGTTCGTTCAATTGCGAAAACTGGAATGAGTACATTCCCTTCATTCTTTTGGGCTGCTTGCAATATGGCTAGTAATTCTAAAAGCGTTTCATTCCTGTCTCTGTGTATTCTATTCCCATATGTGGATTCACAAATGACATAGTCGGCTTCTCTGATTAGATCAGGGTCTTTAACTATACGTGCACCTGGTTGACCAAGATCTCCTGAGAATACGATTTTTCTAGTTCTCTCTGCTTCATTTTTCACCCAAAACTCTATACTTGCTGAACCAATGATGTGTCCTGCATCTCTGAGTCTAAATTCAAAATGATTGTTAATATTTACTGATGTGCTGTATGGGTATACCTCAAAGAGTTGGGCCATTGCTTCGACATCTTCGATAGTAAATAGTGGTTTTCGGTTTGTGTAAAAGGATTCTTCTTCAACTTCTGCTTCTGTCATTCCCCCTTCTTTTGCCCTTGATGTCCATCTTTCGTAGTCTTCTGCCTGGATGTGTGCAGCGTCTAGAAGTACTACCTTTGCCAAATCTCTAGTTGGTTGTGTACATACTATTCTTCCGTGGAAACCCTGTTTAACTAATACAGGTAACCTTCCACAATGGTCAAAGTGTGCATGTGTTAGGAATACAAAATCTAAATCTGCAGGATTAAAAGGAAAGGCTTCATAGTTCATAGCTTCATTCTCACGAGATCCTTGGTATGCACCACAGTCTACGAGGAATTTGAGCTCTCCGGTATCGATATAGTAGCATGATCCAGTAACAGTTTTAGCAGCTCCACAGAATTTTAACTTCATCTAGGCAGTTTTAGTTAATTAAGCTATGTACATATTAAAGGAAAAGAGACAAAATTTCCAATTTTACTTGAAAGACATTACCATAAACCCTAGTTCATCTATGTCTTCTTGGCTCCAGAACTTAAGATCTTTGGTTTTCATAACAAAGGTAACTGTTTTCTCCAACTGTCTTCCCGTATATTCGTTCATTTCAGGATCCCATTCTCTTAGAACTAATATATCCCCTACTTCGCATCCGAATTCAGCTATTCTAAGATCAAAGTTCTTTTCCCCATTTAATACCTTTTCAAAAAGCTCTGGAATTGTTTTCTTCTCAATCCTTCTCATATATATAGAAAAATTAATTTAAATATTTGCTAATTTCTTAGCATTTTCTATCAATTTGTCCTTAGTATTTACCATTGGATCTTCTAATACCATATCAAGAAGTTCTTTCAATATCTTCCCCAACTGTGGTCCTCTTTCGATACCAATACCAACAAGATCTTCTCCACTAATTTTTAAATCAGAAACCTTCAGGGCCATATCTTCCTGTAATACTGCTGATATTCTTTTTTGTAACAAGGTTATCTCCTCTGGTTTGAATGCCGTCATTGGATTAGACTGTGCATCTGCTAATCGTAATTTAAACAAATCATCAATATTCTCAATCCCCACTCTTTGTATGAATCTCCTAACTGCAGAATCTGTCCATTCGTGTAACTCAATATTTTGTTTCTCTTCTTCTGTCATTCCATCTTCCATGTGTGGGTAGTAGAACATATGATTCTTTATGAGCAATACCACTCTCTTTACTTCTGCTTGTGGGAATTTCATTCTTCTCAATATTTCCTCTACCATCTGGGCTCCCATTGCATCATGTCCATAGAAATGACCGTTACCCATATCTGTTCTTGGTTTAGCAATATCATGAAGTAAGGCTGCAAGCTTTACACTGTCGTGAGCAGAGTCACATGTTCTGAGGCTATGCCAGTATACGTCATCGCTATGGAACATTTTTTGCTCTACACCTATACCTTCTAGAAGTTCAGGCATGAACAACTGTAGCAATCCGGCCTTACGCATGAGATCAATCCCTACAGATGGCTTAGAAGATCTCAAAAGCATCTTCATGAATTCATCTCGGATACGTTCCATGGATACTTGAGCTGCTACTGGTACACACTCCGATATTGCTTTAAATGTTTCTTCATCAATCTCGAAATTTAGCTGTGATGCTAACCGACATGCCTTAAATGCTCTCACTCCATCCTCCTTGAATCTTTCCAAAGGTGTACCCACTGCTCTGATTTTTTTTAATTCAATATCTTTAACTCCACCGAATGGATCATATATTTCTACTTCTTTAAGATCATCTCCTCCATCCCATTCCATATTGGTCAAATCAATTGCCATGGCATTAAATGTAAAATCTCTCCTTCCAAGATCCTTGTCTATCTCTTTCACAAATTCAACATTGGTTGGCCATCGCACCTCCACTTCCATTGTTTCTCCATGACTGTCTTGTATCAATGCCATAACGGTACCAAACTTAGCACCAACAGATACTGATTTAGGAAATATATTTAGCATTTCATCTGGGAGTGCATCTGTAGCGAGATCATAATCGTGAGGATCTAAACCCATTACAACATCACGTACAGCGCCACCCACACTCTGGAATTTGTATTTTTACCTTCATAGTTCCTCCTTAATATATACACAGAATACCAAAGAAGCATATCCACAACAAGTAAGCCCAAGAAAAGCCAATCTACTTCCCCTGTCTTAGGCAATATATTTCCTGTAGCAGATATTCCAAGCACATCCCCGTTTTCTTCTTCCTCAATATTGCTATCAATGTTCTTTGTTTCTGTTTGTTCAATTTCATTTAATACCATAGTGTCCGAAACCATAGTGTATGGTATTCGTTTAATGCAAAAGCTCTCAACTTGGGGTTGTACAGAGACACCTGGAACAACATTTTCTCCCCTATATGCAAGGGCCGGTATAGAATCTGTTTGAGTATATGTATAGTAAGGAGAACCATACACTGAACAAACTTGTTTAATATTTGGATTATATATACTAAATGTACCCAACTCCTCCGGGATATCCAGTGTTGCGAATCTTATCACATGCTCTTCTTGTGCAGACAGATTGAATATCTCTTCATGAGGACCATATGTAAATTTCAGATTATTCAGATATTCATCGCTATTATTCTGTATGTATATTTCAAAATCGACCCCACTTTCGCTATTTAATGCCACCTTGACCTCATCAATATTTAATGGATTTTTAACTTTCACACTATCCAAGACATATACTCCACCTACTCCATTCTCGATATTCCCCATACCGGGGTATTCCTTGTATATTCCAGATTTAATTAGGTTCTGGTGTGAATATTTGTAAGAGAGATTCTCTTCTGTATATCCATTGATATCAAGAAGATCCGCCAAGTTCCCATTCTCTACAATATTCCGACTCAGAACCCAATTAACCTTAGAAATATTTACACTATGCCCTGTGCTATTTTTGTACAGGTAGACAATGTCTACCTGTGTGCCGGGCGGTGCATCTACATGATCCGCTACCATTGGAATACGCCTAGTATTGTCAAAATCTGTAAAAGATTCCAATGGAGAATTTAATACCGATTGCGTACTTTCAGCTATGAAATTACTTTGCTCATACAAAATGTTTGAGATATGGGGATAGTCACTTACAGTGAATGCAATTGTTTGGAAATATTGATTACTAGACGTATCCCCTGTGCCATCGAAGTTATCTGCATATACTGGTTTAGCGAAGATAACGAAGAAGTAAAGGATCATTTTAAGTATTTTGAGGAACATATGTTTAAAACTAATAATTTAGTATTTAAACATTACAGTACTAAAATGACATTTCCCTGAATTTATTTTTTATTCTTATCCATCTTCACCTTCTCAGTGACATAGAAGTTTCGCTTAAACTTTGCCAAACCTAACATCATCTCGGTTTGAGCTTGTACATATGGTATAAATCCAAATGTAAGCATATTTACGGTAACCAAGAATGTTTCAGCGAAGTCTAAAAGATGTCTCCACCATTTCCAATTCTTCGGGACAGGAGAAAGCTGTCTTCTGAATATGACGATTGGAATATTGGTTAAGGTTATAATGGCGAATATGTAGCTTAGGGCTCTTTGAAGATTGTATGCTAATACCGTAAATTGATAACTTGGACTTAACCATCCCATTATGATTAACCCAAATGAAAGTATGAAGACAACCGTCATATACCACACCTGATATTCGAATATGTTTTTCAACATAAAGGCTCTTCGATATATTGGGAATTTCTCACTTTTTGAAAAAAGAGATGCCATAGTTATGGCGACATTTACTGAGCCCCATCCCCATCTGTGCTGTTGTTTGTAATATGACACATGGGTTTTGACAAAGGATTCATTCTCTACTGCGTCGTTGTAGGTTGGAATATATACTTCCTGGCTTTTAAATGTACCTTTACTTCTAACCA
>LBSF01000052.1 GCA_000991805.1 candidate division WS6 bacterium GW2011_GWC2_36_7
GTGTAGTAGAAGTATTTAAAAAGCAGTTTGGAGATTCATGGGGTCCAAGACTTCAATATATCCTTGTTAATACAATTGCCACTGCGTTAGACGCTCAAGGAACAACTTTGTTAGCAGTAACAAGAATGCTAGTAGATAATAGCTACAGGAAATTTATACTTAAACAGGTTAATGACCCGATTCTTTACAAGTTCTGGACAGAAGAGTTTGCTCAGATGTCTCAGAATCCAAGACTACTCGCAGAGGCAGTAGCCCCAATTCAAAACAAAGTTGGTAGGTTCATATCCTCTGCTGTTACTTGGAATATCATTGGACAGGTTAAGTCTACAATTGATTTAAGAGAGATTATGGATAATCGGAAGATTCTTTTAGTTAATCTTGCACAAGGAAGACTAGGAGAGGAGACAGCAGCACTTCTTGGAGGAATGATAATTACTCGATTACAAGCTACAGCTATGGAAAGAGTTGATATGCCAGAATCAGAAAGGAAAGATTTCTTCTTGTATGTAGATGAATTCCAGAATTTTGCAACCGAGTCGTTTGCTAAGATTCTCTCAGAAGCTAGAAAATATCACCTTAGTCTTACAATGACTAACCAGTATATCGATCAATTACCTTTAACAGTAAGACAGGCTATCTTTGGTAATGTAGGAACTTTGGGTTCATTTGTTGTAAGTCAATCGGATGCTTCGATACTTGAGAAAGAGTTCGCACCAGTAGTGTCTTCGGATGATTTGGTATCTCTTGATTCTCATGCTATGTATGTAAAACTATGTATTGATGGTATGACATCTATACCATTTAGTGCGAAATCGTTGCCAGTAAGATATCAAAAGTTTGATTGTAAACAAGAAATTATAGAAAAATCTAGAGAGAAGTATGGAATGGATAGGGCAGTTATTGAGGAAAAGATACAAAAATGGAGTGATCAAACATATAGCGAGAAAGGAAATAGATCTGTACCTATCAATGAAGAACCAAGATCTACTGAAAGAAGAGAATATATTAAACCTGTAGAGAAAAAAGTAGAGCCAAGGATTGAACCTAAGAAAGAAGAAGTAAAAAAAGAAGAGCCTAAGGTTGATGTGAAAAAAGAAGAAGAGAAAAAGAAGTACACTATAAAGATTTAAGGGGATTTTTGTGATAAAATTGGTTTAACAAATAAATTCATAGAGGTTGTATAAATATGTCAGGACACTCTAAATGGGATACGATTAAACACAAGAAAGCTATTAATGATGCGAAGAAAGGGAAAGAATTTTCTAAGCTTTCAGTACAGATAACTCATGCAGCGAGACAGGGTGGAGGGGATCCTAATATGAATCCTAATTTAAGGTTGTATATTGATAAGGCTCGAGATGCTAGCTTCCCTATGGATAGGATAGAGAAAGCTATTGAAAAGGGAGTAGGCGGTGCAGATAGTGGTATTGTTTTTGAAGAGGCTTCATATGAAGGTTTTGGTCCTGGTGGTATTCAATTGATTGTTGATACTATTAGTGATAACAAGAATAGGACTGTTTCTGAATTAAGGCAGGTATTTGATCAGATAGGGGGAAATATTGGTGCTGAGGGTTCTGTATCATGGAATTTTGAAACCAAGGGATATGTAGTTGTTAAGTCTGGTCATATGGAAAAAGCCGAAAAATTTGGAGCAGAGGATACTTTTGTAGCTGATGATTCTGATGGTGTGATGATGATGCTTATGGATATTCCTGGGATACTAGATATTAATGAGATTGATATGGATGGGGTTAAGGGGTTCGAGATATATACTGAATATAATCAATTAGCACAGGTTAGGGATAGTATTGGCAAATTGGGTTTCGTATTAAAAGAGGCTGAGATTATTAAAGAGCCTAAGATATACAAGAAATTAGAAGGAGAAGAATTAGAGAAAGCACAGAGTGCTATAGAAAGATTAGAGGAGTATGAGGATGTCCAGAATGTATGGACAGATTTAGATTACTAAGATATATTATATATTTATAGGATAGTACTGCCCAGTACTAATTTGTTATTGTAGATATATGACTTTACCAGGAGAAAACGAATTCCTCGATTCTAGATATGAGCAACGAGTTTTTACTTCTGCAAAGAAGATTTTAACAAAGTGGCTTCCTGAAGAATCTACGACGGCTGATGAATTAGAGGGAAACATTCAATCTAAGACAAAAGGGGTAATGGGACGAATTCTTGGAGCGGAGCAAATTCTAGACGGAAATATAACATTGTTTACTGAGTATACTCCATCTTTATATAACCATCCTGTTCAAGTATTAGGTAAACCTGTTAAAGATAGACCAGATTACAAAGTGCTAAGTGGACTTGCAGAAAAAGGAGAACAGAATGGATTATCGTCTCGCCCTTTGGTATTGATGCATGATTCTGGCATGTATATTACTTGTGTTTCAGTTTCTGCATCTCGTATTTCAGCAGAAATATTAGAACGAAATTTAATAGTTTTAAATGGAAAAGCTTGTGATAATTGGGACAGAATATTGAAGCCAAAGAATACGCACCAACATAATACAGGATATTTCCGAGCAGGTGAATATAAAGATTATTCTGATTAAAAACTGCAAGAGTTAAATTTATATTTTAATATATTTATGTTTAGAGATATTAAGGATATACAATCTCCTAACAGATTTAGGAGGGAAGGGAAGATGCAGAATCTTAAAGAAACAATGCTTAATACTGAAAATTCTTTACCTTCGATAAGTGGTCTATTTGCTTTAGAAAAGACGGATAAATATATTTGTGCATTCACAATCGTCAAGCGGGGTCATCATGAGAATAATTATAATAAAACAATTGTTTATGGAGATTTCTACACGAATAAATATAAAATGGATTTATTCAATGCTGAATTAGCTGCTACCGAAGAAAGGAATGAGCTGGGAATGGATAGCCCTATCCCGGAGATGCGTTTCTCCAGGGACGAAGCCCTTGAATGTACAATAATAAACACTGAAAATCTCTCAGAAACAGAAAAAGCACTGGTAGAAATGAATTATGAAATAGTAAGAATTGCCTTGAATCAATTGAGGCAAATTCCTGATGGAAAGTCGGAATAATCCTGTGTTTTCAATTGCAAAAAATATAATGTTTTAGTGTTACAATATACCCATGAGAATACTAGGAATAGATCCAGGCGTAGCTACAACTGGATGGGCCATAATTGATTTTGATAAAGACAATAAACCACATCCTGTGGACTATGGAGCTATCCTAACCGCAAAGACATTAACAATATCCCAAAGATTAGAAGAAATATATAAAGATTTGAACGAATTAATCGTTAAATTTAAACCCGAATATGCCGGAGTAGAAACTTTACTCTTCTGTAATAATGCCAAGACAGCGATAACAGTAGGAGAGGCTAGGGGAGTGGTATTACTAACACTACAACAGCACAACATACCATTAAAAGAATTCACCCCATTACAGGTAAAAGATGCCATAACCGGATACGGAAAAGCAGACAAAAGACAGGTACAGGAGAACGTAAAAACCATATGCGAATTAGATGAAATACCAAAACCCGATGACGCAGCAGATGCCTTAGCCATAGCCATAGCTACCGAAATATTGGTCTCGAGGAAACAATACTAATACTGTATAATGGACATATATGATTTCATACATTAGTGGAAAATTACTAAAAGTATTCATAGGGAAAGACTCATTTGTAGATATATTAACCGCTTCAGGAGTAGGATATCGTGTATTCCTTACTAAGAAGATCAATATTGTAAACGATGGCTCTCCAGTAGCTCTATATACATCATTTCATGTACGAGAAGATGCACAAACCCTCTTCGGATTCTTAACTGAATCAGAAAGAGATTTCTTTGAAAAGTTACTTACAGTATCAGGCGTAGGACCAAAGGTAGCATTAGCCATACTCTCAACATATTCACAACTGGAAGTAGAAAACATGATTATTGATGGAGATGATGCAGGTTTAAGTAAGACCCCGGGGTTAGGTAGTAAAGGAGCTCAAAAGATCATATTGGAACTCCGAGGAAAAATTGATTTCAAAAAAGAAACACCAAAGGAGAGTGATGATATGAAAGATTTAAAGAACGCGCTTAAAGCATTAGGTTTTAGTGGAGAAGCGTTGAACTCTCAACTTGAAAAGGGTGAAGAGATTATGAAGAAGAACAAGGATATTGAAATTGAAACATTAATTAAAAAAGTACTATCAGAATAATGATACAGTCTAGTTCCAAACTAAAAAAGAAACCTGTTGTAAAAAAGATGACACCTAAAAAAGAAGTAGACATTCTTGAGCAGGAGCAAAAGATTCGACCTTCAAAGCTTGACGAGATCATTGGTAGGGAACAAGAAAAGAAAACCCTTAAGATGATGATTGATTCTGCAAAGAAGAGAAGTGAGGTAGTAGATCATATCTTGTTCTATGGCCCTCCAGGATTAGGTAAGACAACCTTTGCAATGGCTATAGCTAACGAAATAGGGGGAGGGATTAGAATTACCTCTGGCCCTGCTATTGTATCCTTTTCATTGATGAAATCCATCGGTTATCTCGAGTAGTTGAGGAAATTCTTTACCCAGCTATGGAAGATGGTGTATTAGACATTGTAATGGGAAAAGGACCTTCCGCAAAAACGATTAGATTGAATCTCGAGCCATTTACACTGATAGGTGCAACAACACAGATAGGGAAGATAAGCTCACCAATGAGGGATCGGTTTGGATTGGTACAGAGATTAGATTTTTTCTCAAATGAGGATATGGTTTCAATATTGAAACGTGCAGCTAACCTATGGAAGATAGAGATAGAGAATGAAGCTTTGGAAAAGCTTTCTAACTGTGCACGAGGTACGGCAAGAATTGGATTGAGATTATTAAAACGAACTAGAGACTATATGGAAAACAGCACAGGGAATATTATAAATATCGATGCAGTAAATCAAACCATGAAGCTTCTGGAAATAGATGAATATGGATTAGAAAATATTGATCGTTTGATACTTAAGACCCTTGTAAACAACTTCAATGGAGGCCCTGTAGGCGCCTCTACGCTAGCAGCATCTCTCTCTGAGGATGTTTCTACCATATCGGATGTATATGAACCTTACCTAATGAAATGTGGATATCTAAAACGAACTTCTAGAGGTAGAGTAATTACTCAAAAAGGATTAAAATATTTGGAAGATTTAAATGGATAGGACAGATATAAATACAGATAGTGAGAAGAGGGGTAAGTTCCTGTTTTTAGCAGGGGTTATAACCTTAGCTATATTTCTTACCAAAATTCTACAAGGTACAGACAGTGTAGCCTCGTGGAGAGTATATCTAGATGGAGCAATATACTTCATTGTTGCATTCGCAGGATTACTTTGGGCTTTCAATTTCCAGATAAAGATGAAATCTTTACTCTATATACTTCAATCAAGTCTCTTTGTTTTCTCCGAGGTTATATTTGTAGAGATATTCTTTTTCCAAAAGTTTGATCGTCTTTATGAGGGCTTTATACTCTTCGCACTTTTGGTATTAATCTTCTTGGGAATATATGTATCATTCCTGATGGCCAATGTTTTTAATGTAGATCTTTTTAAGAAGCTTCCACTAGTCCAAGTTGGAAGAACCTCTTCATATTTGATCTCTCTTTTGATGATGTATTTTTTAACGTTTGGATTCTTGTCTTCTAGCTTCCCAATATATTTGGTGTTACCCTTGATATTGATTACATATGTCCTTATACCATTTATTCATTATGTAAATATGGGGATGGAGGAGGGGGAGTTATGGAGAAAGACATTGCTAACCTCTGCTATTTCTTTAATGCTCTTCTTTGGAGTTTTCCTTACGGGAAGTACGCATGAGCTTACTGCTATAGCCCCAGCACTTGGATACTACTTCGCTGTAAGCATGGTCACCCAAGAACAGATCTTTAGAAAGAACTCAGTCAGTTTCATATTCTCAATGATTCTTTTATCTGTAATATTCTTCATAATTATTTTCTTCAATATCATTTCAAATTAATTGGTCACCCATATGAGAGTAGGGGGTAGGGGCCGATAGTTGCACGAGGCCCATAGTTTCACCAATCCTATAGTAAACATGACACTGTGGATAACTGTTTGCTAATTCATATTTCTAAATAAAAAGAATTTGCCAGTAGAGTATGAGTGTTTCAAAGATTTGAGATTTAAGGAGTTTCTTTATTAATAGAGAGAGGGGTTCTACTCTCATTGAATATATGTTACAATTATATAATTGATGACCGAGTATAATCACCCTTATACGCTGTCTAGTACCTTGGAAATCAGAAAAGTCCTTTTGTGTAGCTCTTTTAATTAGTTCCTTTGATTCTCTGAATACCATATTTATATTATTTTATTCTTTCCTTCCTGATTCCGTATTCTTTTTACATAATCTCTCAAAATCAAAAAATTAGCCCCCTACTCTGATTGGTTAAAAATTATTTTTGTAGTAACATAAACATATGAAAGACAAAGTATTCCCTAAGCTACCAGATCAAGATGACTTCTTGATGGACCTACAGAACAGTAATTACAGTCCTTTGACCATTCATAACTATGCCAGAGATCTTTGTATATTTGCTGTCTTTCTTAACTTCCGTGGAGTTGAGTTTAAGGATGTCTCTAAGAAAGACATTTCTATGTACAAGGGATACCTAAAAGCGGGCGAACATTTGAAGGATTTGGATAGAATTAGGAAGGAATTTGTTAAGAATGCCGGTATACAGGCAATATCTGGGGCAAAAGCCGCTAGCGACGATTTAAGCGACGATACTGATATGGGTGCCATGAATACACCTTCAAAGGCTCCTGTGTTTGAGGTTAGTTTCCTGGAGAGCTTGTACAACCGTGTGTATGGGTCACTTGGAATATTCGAAAGACCTATGAATACCAATGCAAGAAAAAAATCTGGTTTGGATGTTAACAGTATTAATCGTATGTTGTCATCGGTAAGATCATATTTGAAATTTAGAGTAAAATGGGATTTAGAAATTCCTTTGCCTGCGGATGCGGTTGATATGATGAAGGGAGAAAAAAGAGTTAAGAAGGTTGCATCATTACAAGACCTAACGGCACTCATAGAGTCGCCATTGGAGTTTGAATCTGATGAACGTGTCGCTATAAGGAATAGATGTATGTTGGAGATGTTGTTTGCTAGTGGTATGCGTATCTCGGAATTAATCAATCTGGATCTAGAAAATATTAATGTTGAGGGTAAGATGTATATCATTGGTAAGGGTAAAAAAGAAAGATCTGTATATTTAACACA
>LBSF01000053.1 GCA_000991805.1 candidate division WS6 bacterium GW2011_GWC2_36_7
AAGAACCTTCGGATCAGATATCTTCATCAAATCTTGGTGTTGTGCAGAATGAGATCCTATTTCCATTCCATTTGCAGTCATCTCTTTCATCTGTGTTCCCATTATTCCCGAACGTTGAGAAACAATGAAGAAGACACCTGTAAGGCCATACTTTTTGAGTATTGGATATGCATTGGTATATTGATTTCTCACACCATCGTCAAAAGTAATCATGACAGTTTTCTGTTTTGGATTTTTTCCGGATTTTAAGATTTTGTAATATTCTGCAGAGGAAGCGGTTTTGTAATTCTTTTTTACTAAGTATGCCATTTCTTTTTCAAAGTCTAATGGATCGACATACAATCCTGATCTAAAGGAGCTTTGTCCTTTAGGAGGAGTGACTATTTGATGGTACATGAAGATTGGTACTCTAACTGTACCTTTTGCTTGTGTAGCTGGAGTAATATCATAGTCTTCATTGAAATTATTGTCGTTTACCTCAAATGTTAAAACTAGCACGGGGGTCTCATCTTTACTCTCAAAAATATACATTGGAGCTACGAATGTCTTTACTTCGTTATTTAGATTGACGGATTTGATTAAGAAAGATATTTGAGTATTTGCTTGAGCATAACCGTTATCTGTTTGAGTAAGATTGATTAATTGGTTATTTATTAAATCCTTAATGACGGTTGGTATGGTATCTCCATATTTATATGCAGCTAGTAATCCTACTAGCGTATCTAAATCATTGAGCTTAGTTTTTGTGGCCTCACTGAAATATCCAAGTTTAGAATTAACAGCTTGTAAGTAATTCGAGATCAATTGTATCTTGTGTATTTGTCTTTGATCTAGATCAATATATATATCATTGGAATATGAATGGGAATTTTCTGAAGATACTATCTGTGTATTTCCTTTTTCCATCTGATACAAATACATATGATTCTCAATGTAGGTATCATATTCATTTTCTGATTTATTTGGACTAAATTTCAAAGATGTAGTTAAGAAATTGAGTGTTGGGGATAGAGATTCATCATTTATCTTGGCTAACATATCTGTACAAGTTGTTCCCTTGAGGAATGTATCAAGGTTTTGAGAAATGCAAGTGGAGAGATCAGTGTGCAATGTTGATTCTTGATGTATTTCTAAATATGGTGTTACTTCTGTATCATTGCTTTCCGTTATCATACTTTGAGAAATGTCCTGAACTTCGGCTAAAACATATTGGTTAATGTATGTTTGTGGAATGAGGATATTCAAATTGTTTTCCTCTAAATATGTATATCCATTTGTTAGGTTCGTAATATCCTTTGCCTTTAGAACCTCAGAATATCGTAGATATGTAGTCAGGTCATGTTGAGTAAATGCTCCAAAATTTTTGGTTAGTGTATCGTAGTCTGAAGGGAGGATTTCTAAGCTTGCTAGATCTGTTACATCTTTTTGATTTTGGTCTGTGGTAGTTTGAATGTCTTCTGCACTAATTGAAAAGCTGCCAGAATGTGTTTGCCTTGGCATTATGTACATTGAATCGTAGAGCCCAAGAAGTGTCATTATAAGAATCTCAATTCCGGAGAGTATACAAAGTACAATCATTGTTTTTCTGAAGAGAATTGTTCTTTGTATTTTCTTTTTCTTCATATTTATTAGAATACTAGATTCTAAATATATTTACGATATACCTGCTAAATATCCAGTGCTCCAGCATAGTTGAAGATTATATCCTCCTGTTGGTCCGTAGACATCTATAATTTCGCCTGCGAAGTAGAGGTTGTTTACAATTTTTGATTGCATAGTATTGGGATCTATCTCTTTGATATCCACCCCTCCATCCGTCACTATGGCATTGTTCCAATCTCCAATTTCTGTAATAGTCAGAGTTAATTCTTTTAATGTATGAAGTAGGCTATTCTTAGATTCTTTAGAGAGTTGAGATGCTTTTTCTTCAGGATCAATTTTCGAGAGTTTTATAGCTACAGGTATGAGCGAGGAGGGTAGTAATTGGCTTAGTGAGTTTTTAATTGCTCGATTGCCTGCTTCAGACAAATCTTTGTTAATTCTATCTTTAAGTGTAGGGTAGGAGAGTGCTGGTTTTAGATCTATGAGAACTTTAACAAAATCTTTCTCTAAGAGATTTCCGATTTCTCTTGAACAATCAATGACTATTGGTCCACTGATTCCTGTGTGTGTAAAAAGTAATTCTCCGAATTTAGAAAGTTGTTTCTTACCATTCTGATATATATCCATTCTAATATTTTTCAATCCTAATCCTGCCAGTTCTCTAACCCATGGTTCTTTGGTTTCAATTGGAACTAAAGCTGGTTTGGGTGTAATTATTGTATGGCCTAGTGAGCTTGCTAACTCATATCCATCTCCATTTGATCCTGTAAGTGGATATGATTTCCCTCCTGTTGCAATGATATATTTGTCTGCTGTGAATTTCCCTTTGTTAGTTTTTACACCTTCAATATGGTTCCCATCTTTTAATATTTCTTGCACATCACAATTGAAAAGAATGTCATCTTTTACTAGAGCATACATTTTTTCAATTAGTTCGTATGCATCATCACTTTCAGGAAATATCCTGTTACCTCTTTCTACCTTGGTTTCAATACCTAGATTACTGAAAAATTTTAATGTATCTTCAACACTAAATTCAGAAAAAGCATGATACAAAAATTTACCATTTTTTTTGTATCTAGCAACTAATTCTTTTAAATCTGGAGTATTATTGGTTACATTGCATCGTCCCTTTCCAGTTATGGCTAACTTCTTCCCAATACAATTATTTTTTTCAATGAGGAAAATTTTCTCACCTTTTTGTTTTGCAAATATGGCAGTAAACAGACCTGCTGGTCCCGCACCTATGACTATTTTTTGATATTGGTTAGACATTTCTCTTCTTGGTTTTCTTTTTTCGTTTCAGGAAAGCAAATATTCCGATTCCTGCGATTATTTCTACACCCGCTATTATACCAAACCAAAGATATGGTGTTTTCGTCATCTCAATATTCTTCTCTACGATATTTGATTCAACAGGAAACCATTCTGTCTCTGTTGGTATATATCCTTTAGCTTCAACAACTAGTTTGTATTCACCTGGAGCTACAAAGAATTGATATTCTCCTTGTTGGTTAGTGTATTGTGGATTTGTCGTACCATCTTCAGATTGCCATATCGTTTCTGTCCCATTTCTCTTGGTATATAGAGTGACTTTGGCATTTAATATTCTAACCTCATTGTCTCCAGATTTAGTGAAAATATATCCATATGGATCAACAAGAAGAGACATTGTAATTGAGAGGTCACTTGTATTTTCATTTGATATGGTTTGTATGGTCGTAGTGTAAACACCCTTCACACTTGGAGCATCTATTGTCGCATTATATGTATCGTTTTCAGAATCATATGTCATATTGTAAGTTTGGTTATTGACCGTGATGATTACATTTTTTAGATCAGTGGTGTTGTCGGTTATTGTGCTTGCAGGAATCTCAATATTCAATGTTTGGTTAGCATATGTATGGATATCTCCGTTGGTGGTGACATTTATGGCTTTGTCTTCTGTGGTTATGTTAACTTTTTGATCCTCACTTAAATCTTGTAATTTAATAGTTTTGCTTTCTGGTTGTGGTGTCGGTATTACAGGTTCTGGTTCGTCAGGAGTTACTGGAACTACAGGAGTAGTAGCTGCTGCTAATGTCGTAGTTTGTGACAGAGTTCCAGATGATCTATTTTCAATACGATCAAGGGCAAATATCGTGTAGTAATATCGTGTGCTAACAGTAAGGTTCGTATCCGAGAATGTGGAATCAGTCCCTTCGTAAAGTTTTGTCCCATCAGTTACTGAAATTGGTGCATGTGTATTGCTTCGCATGATTATGACCTTGGTGAAATCAGAAACGGTTGGATTTCTCCAAGTGAGAGAGGCGGTTGTTTGAGTTGGTGTGATTACAAAGTTGCCAACATTTGTTGGTGCAATTGAGTCATATTTAATGACGAATGATCTAGCATCACTATATGTTCCGGCTCCATTCAAGGCGCTTACTTTTATGGTTGTCTCACCTTGTTTTTGTTGTGGATGTTGGTGTTGTTCCATCGTTGGTTATGTAGAAGGTGTCGTCTGAGATTGAATTGGGATCTGTCCATGAGATTATTGGTCCACTGTCGACATTTTGTAAAACACCATTGTAAAGACCTGTAATGGAAACGATATCTAAACTATTTTGATCTATCTTAAACGTATACCTAGCATAGGCTGTCTTCCCTGAATTGTCTTGTACTACTAGATGTAAATACCATATCCCATCTGTCAATTCTGGAGTAGTGAAGGAATCGTTTGCAGATGATTCTTCTCCAAGAGCTAATACTTGTTCTGTTGTTTGTGATTCATTTTGATCAAGTAGTTTCCATACATCAAGGACACCACTCCCAGTATCTGAAGTTGTCCAGCTGATTGTCGCTGAGTTTGATGAATACCAATTTGCTTGGTTTGAATGTGTTGTACTTGTTACTGAATTAAAGATTGGATTTCCAGTATCAATATTTATGACATATGTATCAAATGCTGTATTTCCGCAATTATCTTTTGTTGCTAAGTGTAAATATGACGAACCCTCAGGAATGGAATCGATAGTCATTGTATCTGAAGAAATCTGCGTTCCATCGGAGAGAGTAGTGACAAGGTCTGTATCAACATTTCTATCCCATATGTACCATGTATTTTCTATACCACTCTCACCATCTAAGATGGTCCAACTAAAGTTTGCAGAAGTTGCGGTATACCATGTTGATTGGTTTGGATGTGTATCACTTGTAAGGGATGATATGGTTGGTTGGGTATTATCTGTTTTTATATGGAATGTTGAATTAGAAACATCAGTTCCTCCTGTTGGAATATTAATGATTGAGAGCGTGTATGTGTCATCGATATTTGTAACAGCTGCCGTAGTTATATCTATAGATATATTTTCTCCAGAGGATGTTAAATCTTCCCATTCAGTTGATTCTTCATTAATTATGTTTACATCAAAATCACTATCCAATGGGTAGATGTCTGTAGTCCCAGAGTACACCACTTTCACACCTGAGAATGTAAGAATTTGGTTTGATGGAGTCCAATCTCCTTGAGCGATGGAATTACTTTCAGAGTCATTTACGGTTATGGTTCCTGTGAACGTTAATCTGTTTTCATATTTGTATTCTG
>LBSF01000054.1 GCA_000991805.1 candidate division WS6 bacterium GW2011_GWC2_36_7
ATTATACACTATCTCGATCTGGAAAATGGATTAACTAACAAACTTGAAAACTGTGTTCACAACTAGCGCTGCTACTAATACGAATATCAGACCAATTATCGCCCATGTTAATGTTCCCTGAGCCTGTTGGACTTTTGCAGGATCCCCTGCTGATGCAATCCATGTATATCCACCAATTATAATGAAGACCACACATACGATACCAGCAATTGGGAATATTAATTTCATCACATTATTTAAAACTGTATCTATTCCCTCTCCAAGTGTAGGAGGATCATCTGATACAACACTTCCCCCACCATTACCCAGCGTTGTTTCGTTAGCAAAAATTGGAGATGCTAAGAATAGTAATAACAAGGATAAAAATATTTTATTAATTATTTTCATTATGCTGCTAATATTGTATTAATAACAAATTTTATAACTGTTGGGGCTATAAATACAAGTACCAACCCTACCAATGAATATACCAATGAATTTGTAGCTGCTTTTATCTTCTTGTCATCCCCAAACGAAAGCATATATCTAAATCCAGATAGTATCAAAGATACTACCGCTACTACTGCTGATATTGTAATTGCGTAATTAATTACGAAATACAAGAAATCTTGCAGATTCTCAAAGCTAGTACCATTTAAAAGATCAAGGTTGACCATCATATCTTTTGAAGATTTAAGTTCAGAGATTACAAAGTAAAAACTACTTTATAATGTTCTTGATTACAAATTGTACTAATATGACTGCGATAAAACAGACAACTAGTCCAACTATTGCAAATGTAAGAGTTTTTGTTGCACTCTCAACTTTGTTCTCATCTCCAGCTGCTGTGATATATTTGTAACCACTTACGATTAATATAACTACACACAATAGAGCTGCGATACCGATTGCCCAGTTGATAATGCCATAAATCAATGTCATTAAATCACCTTGACCTGTACCACTTGTAATCTTACTTAGATATGTATCTGCGGTATCTGCTGCATAAGCTGTAGATGTTAGAAACATTCCTGAAACCACTGAAGCTGCGGTTGTTAATATTTTTGGAGTCTTCATAGAACGATTAAAATATATTAATTTATGTACCAATTATATAAAAAGCTAGCCCAACATGCAATACTATCCTGCAATAACGCTAAGGACGTACTGTACTAATATCTTTGCAACAAACACAATTACCATACCTACAATAGCTGCGCTTACTGTTTTGGTCGCTTTCTCGACCTTATCTGCATCCCCTGCTGAAGTTATAAACATGTATCCAGCCACAACCAACATAATGACAGCAACAACTGCAGCAAATATAACAAAGAAATTTATAGCTGTAATAACCTTCCCATTAACCAATGTATCCATTGAATTATATGAGCTACTTGAGACCCAATTCGACAATCCCGAAATATCAACCGCTGCTAGTATGTTATGCATATATCTCTAACCCTAGGGTTTTAGAAATTAATATTAGAATTGCTACACACAGTAATATTACAACAAATCCAATAATTGCATTTGTTATTACCTGCTTAGCCTCCTGAAGCTTATCTGGGTTTCCTTGGCTAGTCATCATCATAAATCCGCCATAAACTAATAAGAGTACAACTGCGATTATTGCTACGGGTGTAGCAATATTTATAATTGTAGTTACAAGTTGCTTGTCAGAGACATCTCCACCCTGCACAGTTGCCAACTGCTCATTCAATGTTGTCCCTAGCGAGGCATATGCCTTATGAACAACCAAATTATTTATTGTTTCAAATATATTCATAGTCGATATTATACTATATTACATTAAGTTTTGGCGAATTCACACACTGTACGGTAGTCACACATACCACATTTAAACATATCTGGTTCTGCATGGAAATCTCTTGCTTTAATATTTTCAATTATCTCTACCATCCTCTCCTTTGCTTTTTCCCTCCTCTTTTGAGAGATATCTGCCTCTATTTTCACTCCTTCTTCAAGGAAAATATACTGTGCTGACACAACTTTGTAGCCTAGCTTCTCTTCAACAAATATAGCATACAAAGGTAATTGTAAATCCTTTTTAATATCTGCCTCTTTTTTAACCTTTCCAGTTTTGTAATCCACAATACAAACCTGTTTTACTCCATTATCCTCTTGTATCAAATCTATTCTGTCTATCTTTCCTGCGAATGTACTCTCTCCTAAATGCATCACAAATGATTCTTCTAGGTCTAACGGTGTTTCATCATTGGAATATATCCTTTCGAAGTATCTCTTTAACATCTTCTCTCCTTGCTCCTTCTTCATATTCTCATGCTTAGTATTGTCATATCCTGCCCTAACCCAATTTTTGTTGTAAAGTTTTAATAACTCTTCTAATGTTGGTTCGCTAACAATACCTTCAATCCCCTCTTTTGAGGTTTTAAGTAAGGTATAAAAGTCTTTTAAGGTATTGTGAACTGTTGTTCCAAATGACAAAGATGCGTTTGGCTTCTGAGGTACTCTTAATACATATGCATATTCATATTTTCTTGGGCACAGTTCATATGTATCTAATTGTGAATAGCTGAAGTTTTTCATCAATTCAATTTTTACCTCTTTGGGTATAATTGATGTATTCTCCTGCCCCTCATACCCATCAATACTGACTTTTCCCTTCTCGAAATTGAATTCCTCCGCTACATCCCGATCCAATATCTCATACAGAAATACACTCGGTTTCTTCTTTGTCTTAGCATCTCCATAGAAGCTAGCAGCGGAAAGATACAGTTTTTCCTTGGCACGTGTAGCACCAACATAGAAGAGTCTACGTTCTTCTTGGATATGCGCTTCTTCTTGGCTCATCTTCTTGTCTAGCATTTCTTTAATCAAGTCCTCAGGCATAGGGATTGAGTCACTCATATTTCTAGATGGAAACCTTTGAGCTACAAGATTTACTAAGAATACAGCCGGGAATTCCAATCCTTTCGAACCATGTACCGTTAAAATATTCACTGCATTGAAATCTTCTAATTCAGATTGATCTACCACAGGGGATTCCCCTACTTCGATACAGTATTCAATGAAATCTACATATTCATATATATTTGAATCTGGGTTGTCCTTTTCATATTTCTTAATTGATTCAAAAAACTTCTGGATATTTGAAACAGCAAACAATCCATCTGCACTCTCTTCACTTACAAATGAATCTAGGTATCCGCTAGATTTAACAAATTCATACAAAATCTCAGTCATTGGACGATTGTCCTTCACCTTTAAGATACTGCTCTGAAGAATCGTTAAGAGATTGGTTACTCCGGCTATGGAATCAGCATTAAATATCTTCTCAATTATTGGATTTTCGATATCCTCAATTTCGTCCAAAGGGATCTTTTCTTCCTGGCCTAATTTGATATTCCAAAGCTTTTCTAGTTCCTCAAACAATGTTAGCCTTTCCTCCCTAGCCAACCTATTAATATCCATATATTCTCTTGGAGTTAATTTCCATACTGACATAGCTAGCAGTTTGTACATAGCTATTTCATCAGAATAATCAACCAATACCTTTAAAAAGGCAATTAAATTCTATGGTATCCCCATACCCCTTAATGCTTGCACAAAGGGTTCTGCATGGGAATTAGCTCTAATCAATATCGCAATATCGGAAAATCTCAAAGGTTGTTTTCCGCCATCTCCTTTTACAAATGATGATTGTCCTTTTTCATCAAATACCTCCGACCCTTCTACTGGTTTTGCATATTCTCCAAACCCTGTAAGCTTTGCGATTTCATCAGCTACTTGCTCAGCCTCTCCGCTTTCATTTCCAGCAGCAATTAGATTTACAATATTTTCGTCATTCTCAAACACTCCTTTTGCAATCAATCTCTTATCTATCTTCTCAGTTACCTCCAACCTATTCGGATTATTCTTACTAATCAACGCATGCGAAGCATCCAATATCTCCTGCCTAGATCTGTAATTTTCAGTTAACACAACCTCCATCGCATCGGGATATGTTTCTTTGAACTGAAGAATGTTTGAGATTGCAGCTCCTCTAAACTTGTAAATTGCTTGATCATCATCACCTACTACCGTAAGAAGTGGTCTAATCTTTTTAGTTCCTTTTTTCTTTTCATTTACTTCTTTCTTTTTACTTTCATCCAATCCTAAGGTTAGAATATTCACCAATACATTTTGGGTATAGTTGGTATCTTGAAATTCATCTACAAGGATATATTTAAACTTCTTTCGATATTTTTCTAATACATTTTGTCTTTCTCTGAACAATTTTAATGTCAGGATTATTAAATCCCCAAAATCTACCTTAGATTCTTGCATCTTAAGCTCAGAGTACATTTTGTATGTTTCCGAAAGTTCTTTGTACTTCTGAAAATCAGCTTTCTGTTCTTCAGTATTTTTAGGTAATGTTTTAGCAAATTTAATATAGTCTTCTGGAGAAACGTCTTCGTCTTGTAATCTAGAGAAGTGTTTTAAGATGTCATTCAATGTTTTAGTAACCTGCCCTCTTGGCTTTAAAGTATCCAATGGAAGATCATGGTAGAACTTACGGAGAAAGATATATGACTGAGCTGTAGTCATTAAAGAGTAGCCTCCATCCAATCCCATATTGTAGCCTTCCTCTCTCAATATCCCATCACAGAAAGAGTGAAATGTAGATATCCGTGGCTCTTCATATCCATATTCCATCTCTTTGTCTATTCTTTCCTGCATCTCTGCTGCAGCTTTTTCTGTAAATGTTAAAGCCAATATCTCCGATGGTTTTACATTACATTTTTTAATGAGATACAAAATTCTTTGTGTTATTACTGCGGTTTTACCGGTACCAGCTCCAGCAATTATTAATAGATCTCCATCTATATATTGGACAGCTTTTTGTTGATTTTCATTGAGAGAGACTGTAGTCACTATCTCATGGATAGAAGTAATATAGTGATGTAGATTAGTAATGCAAGAATCAATCCTGCTGTTACAATTAACATTAGCTTAGGACTTGGAGTTTGTTTAAGGAAATTGGTTAATTGAGTTTTTGTGGTCTTTTTCATAATATTTTTAATTAATTAATTTTTTTAGCATTTCTACTTCTTTAAATGTAGATTCAGAATCTTTTAACCCCGGGGTCTCCATAATGAAGGGGATTTCTTTAAATTTTGGCTCATGTAAGATCTTTTTAATTGCTTCTTCTCCTATCTTTCCTTCTCCAAGATTTGCATGCCGATCCTTGTTACTTCCCAATTCTACTGCAGAATCATTTAGATGTATTGCTTTAATATTCTCTATTCCAACTTCCCTATCCAAATCTTCCCTTACTCCATTAAGATCATTCACCCAATCATATCCAGCTGCATATGTATGTTCTGTATCTATGACAAACCCTACTCGCTCTTTACTCTTGACACAATTTCTTAATATCCCCAACTCTGCAAAGCTTCTTCCTAAGGTTCCCCCTGTGCCTGCAGTACTTTCAATTAAGAGCTTCTGCGTTCCTGGTACTTCATCTAATACCCACTGTATTCCGTATGATATTCGTTCCATACTGTCTTCGTATGACAACTCTTTCTGCGCGCCTGGATGGAAGCATACCCCCAATATCTCTGCATCTATATTCCTCTTCTTAATTTCATTTGCTACTCTTTCTGCAAAGTCTAGATATACGACCAATCCCATCTTTCCTAAATGAAACATTTGCTTGTCTTCTCGGGCTAGATTGGTTAGATATATTCCATGCAGAAGGATCTTTTTGACATCTGATTTCTCTAATTCATTAACAAAATCCAAGATCATTTCATCTGGTAAGAGTTTGGTTGCCCATCTCATTGGTATGGTTGGCATTAT
>LBSF01000055.1 GCA_000991805.1 candidate division WS6 bacterium GW2011_GWC2_36_7
TTTATCATATGAATTTTTGTAAGAGTTTTGAAATTGGAAGGTTGTATATGGGGAAGTTATTATAGATTGTATGTCAGATATTTCCCTTCGCTAATAATCTCAACGTTCCCATCAGTAACTTTAAGTGCAGAATTATCATCCAAAGCATAAACTGGCTCTATAATATCTTTTGATGCTTCTAGTAAATTTTCTTCCCTGATTTTGTCGAAATATGGAGAGTTTAGGTGTGGAATAAATTGAAAATCAACCAATCCTAAGCCTTCTTTTATCTCTAGTTCATATTCCTCATCAAATAGATTTTGCACAGAATTAAAAATTGTTGGTCCTGCAATGCAACTTCCTGCACTAATTCCTGCATACACCCTAGTTTTTAAAAGTTCCGGCAGAGCATCTTGTAAACCTGATTGCTTGACCCAGTACATTAGATGAAATGTATTACCACCACCGAAGAACAACACTTCTGTCTCCTGCAAACGTGGAAGCCAAATTTCTTTTGATACTGCAGATATGTCAACAATATCTACTTCAAATCCAGCTTTTCTGAAATTGTTTAGGTCATCAATCATCCATGATTTGTCTCCTAGTTCTATATTAGCTGCGGTAGGAATGAAAGATAGCTTTACACCTTTTATTGGTTTAGCTAATAAATCTTCTAATGCTTTTGAGATTGATGGATTGGATAGTCCAGCGGATGTTAATAGTAATTTCATAATTTTTACCTTTTGGGTTAGATATGAAGAATATATAATCTGGGCACGCGGGGACTCGAACCCCGAACCAAGCGATTAAGAGTCGCTTGCTCTACCAATTGAGCTACGTGCCCACAAACATGAGTATAATATCACTTTTAGTACCCCTTTTACAACTCCTCTAAAGGCTGTAACACATCTTCCACCTTAACTTTCTTAACCCTCTTAACCTCCTGTACAACCTTCTCAATAACAATATTCCTAATTAATATATCCTCCTTCTTAACCCTAATATCACTAAACTCCTTACCATTAGCAACCTTCCACTCACTACTAAGAATCTCAAGATCATAGTTACCAGGATAAACAAAGAACCTAAACCTACCAAAATCATCCGTAACCCTCTTAGAAATCAACCTATCAAACTCCCTATCCTTCAACCCTAGTACAATACCAGAAAGCCTCTTACCCTTAACATCCTTTACTAAACCATACTTCTGCCTCTTACCCAAGAAAGAAGTCAGGAGAATTAGAAGAGCAGGAATGTAAAGAATCAGAATCACATAGTTGTACCACGAGGTATCTACAGACAACGCATACAAACTAAACATTAAACCAATAATGAACATAACCATATGGAGGAACTTCCAAACCAACTTGGTTATGAATGCAAACTGACTAACAACATACCTAAAATCACTCAACTCTTTTCTATCCATAGGAATGGAGAAATTAGGAATATTCTGTTTAGAAACATAAAACTCCTGACCATGATATACATTCTCTAATGGGAAATCAGTCTTACCAAAAACAATCTTAGAAGGAAATTCATAATCCATAGCCACAACCTTGATAGAATATTCACCAGATTTAAGAGGAGTAGCCCTAAAATACCCATCCCTATCCGTAACATCTGTCCATACCAACTCATTATTCTCATTGAATACCCTCACAATACCCTGAGGAATCGGCTCCTTAGTAACAGAATCATACAAATATCCAGTTGGATGACCCTTTTTCCTGAACCCAAGTAAGCTAGATATTGCAAGAAATACCTGAAGAAGAAGATATGGTATAGTTCCAAGACCACCCATTAAAATACCCATTCCCAAAAGAATATTTCCAATCGCTACAGTAACAGATATCTGTTGTAAAGAAGATTGCCCTATCTTCCCTATCGTATTCTCAAAAAACTGTTTTGAATCATCCAATATCTCATTTATTACATCTTTAATCTGTTCCACTATTGGAATTATTGGCGGAACATGTGGCTCAGGTTCTTCCTCACTTCCAGGTTCTGGTACATCCAATGTAATATCACATACCCTTTTTACATTCCCAACAACATCCAAAGCTTGAGCACAGAACGTATATTGAGGATAGAGATAGTAGTTGGAATCATGTTCCAGATCTCCTAGCTTCACCGTTATGGTCCATATATCCCCACCAAATGATTCGGTATTCAAACAGTCCTGTGGAGAATCATCCCTAGCTACACACCAGAAACTCTTACTCGCAATCCCCATATTATCCTTCACTCTCAACTTAAACGTTAAAACATCTTGAGCTTCCCAAACCTGAGTATTGTTTGTACCAAGTCCCTCCAAACTAAGCAATGTGATAGTTGGCTTCGTATTATCCTGTACGGAATATACAGTGTTGGACCATGCACTCTCAGCGCCATATGAGTTCTTTGCTTTCACCCTGTAAAAATATATCTGTCCATCTGTTAAACCATGAAATTCATATGCCTTAGCGGATATCCAATTACTCTGAGCAAATATCGTTGAAAATGTTGATGAGGTTGAAGCCTGTATCCAATACAGATATGTACCAGTTCCAGAAATATCCCAGGCTAAAGTATTAATAAGTCCTTTAGTATATTGTGGCTCAGAAAGCAATGTAGGCGAAGTAACCGGTACAACGTACAATGTCTCACAATCGAGAAGATATATATTGATTCCTTCTGTAGTATCTCTTGCACAGACCTCAAAAGTCCCCGGAACAGAAGAATAGATACTTCCAGAAGTTAATCCATTACTGTCAGATACCGGAGGCTGAGTTATCGTTACTCCTGTAGAATTTCCATTAATATATATCACCACAGTTCTACCAGCTTTAGGATTACCATCTGAGGTAAGCATATGAATATTAACCCATGCGGGTTCTCTTGCTTCCACAGTACCCGGAGTCACATCCAGTTGAGAATACAAATCTTGATTGATATTGGCATTAACATTTACATCCCCGAAAAAGAAAGCTCAGTATGAGGGATATTGATAATATGGCAGTTCTTATTTTCATACTTATATCTCTTCTACAACCTTTTTAATATATCTATCTAACGTCCTAGTTAGTAGTAATGATGCATATGGATTATCCCCTAACGGTTTTCCATTCCCTTTACTGTAACAATTTTCGCATACAAGGGCAAAACTCATAGTATCAAGGTATTTTAATCCCTTATTCCCTCCACAGTATTTACAAACAGTAAAATCTTCTAAGAACCCCATCTCCTTTAAAAATTTAATCCTTAGTTTGTTCGTTACCTCTATTTCTAGATTCTTTTGTAATACCACCTGAAGTGCATCAAAAAGCTTAGGATATGGATCATAGTCCTGAAGAAATTTATTAAGCATAAAAGAGATTCTACGTATATTTGCTACATTTAGTTCATCAAAATTCAAACTTGAGACAGGTGCAGATTCGGTTAATATTGGCAATCCTTTGCCTTCATAGAAAGCTATTTCACTTGTACAAAAGGTTTGCATATTCCCCCTATTCTTACTATTTAATTTTCTGATTCCTTTAGCAAAGACTGTGAATTTCCCATACTCTCTACCAAAGACAGTAAGAACCTTGTCGGCTTCAGAGTAGTTAATGGATTTTATTATTGTAACCGTATCTTTATTCATATACTCCTTTCCTGGTTAATACTACTAAGGGTGTTTTGAAAAATATCTTTAAATCATCTTTGAAATTTATATGTGCCGCATATTTGGACTCGAGAACTACTCGATCTTTAAACTTAATCTCATTTCTTCCAGATACCTGCCATATTCCTGTCATACCCGGTCTTACTCTTAATGTCCTTTTGATATATTTTCTTCCTAAACTATTCTTCGCAAGATATCTCTTTACCTCTCCCTTATACATTGGTCTTGGACCAACAACGGACATTTCTCCTCTAATCACATTGAGTAATTGTGGTAACTCATCAATATCTGTCTTTCGAAGAATCTTCCCTATCCATGTGATTCTCTGATCTTCAGATATTTTTAACTTCCCATCATGTTTTATCCACTTCTCCTTTGTCTTTGCATACATGGGATTGTTCTCAATCTCACTGTGTGCATTTGGAATCATTGTTCTAAACTTGTACATCTTGAATTCCTTTCCTTTCATTCCCAACCTAAGTGGTTCTTTTACAAAGACTTCATGACCGTCTGTAATCAAAACAAGGAAGGATATGAGTAACAATATTGGTGAAAGGATGATTAACAACAAAAAGGAAAATACAATATCGAATATTCTTTTACTTCTTCTGTAGGACATCTTTAATATAATTTTGCAGTTTATATACAAAAATTTCAGATGCAAAATTATTAGCTTGTTTTCTACAGTTGTCTGGTAAGAAATCACTTGATTTAAAGTTCTTCAATATCTTTGCTAATGCATCTACCTTGTATTCATCAAAGAATATCCCTGTTCTTGGATTTTCTTCAGAAATTGTTTCCAATACACCATCTTCTCTAAAAGCTATGACTGGCGTTCCCGAAGCGTTAGCTTCGACAGGTGTAATTCCAAAATCCTCATGTCTCACAGGAAAGAGCAATGCTTTAGCTCGAGACATTAGGTAAAACTTTTCTTCATCAGATACATAGCCTAGAAATTTAACCTGTCCTTTTGCATTTAATTTTTGAACTAATGCCTGCATTGCGTCTAAGTCATCTCCTTTGCCAACTACTTTAAGAGGAACTCCGGCTTTTACACAGGCTTGGATTGCGAGTTTGACTCCCTTGTATGTTTCAACTCTTCCTGAATACAAGAACCAATTTTCTTTTCTGTTTACTTCTTTAGATGCTTGGAGTGGTTTTGTATCTACCGGAGGATATATGACATCGGCATCTACATCGTAATATTTCTTGATTCGTTCTTTAACAACATTGGATATGGCTGCTATCTTTGTACATCTTTGAGCAGCTTGTTTGTCCCACTTTTTCCATCTCTTTTCTAGCGAGGGTCCCACAAGTGAATCGTATATTCCGTAGAGGAATCTATTTAATCCTGTTAATTTTTCTTTATTCTTAAGCGTTCTACCCTCTTTCTGCCACAAGAACTTCGGAGGAGACATACAAATATTTACGTGAGGAATATTCTTGGTTTTGACAAATTTAGCAAAAGCAATGGAAATTGATATTACAACATCAAAGTTATCAAACTTAAAAGATCGATATGCTCCCGGTAAAAACATCATATATGGATATTTTAATTCAAACTTCTTTGGAAGATGCTGCATGAATGAATGATGTACTTTTACATGAGGATAATACTCAGTTGTAAACTTAGGATCATGATATGCAGAAAAGATTTGAGCTTTAGGAAATGCCTGTAATATACCTCTCACATGATCTTCCGCTCCCCCACGTTTATACAATGGATCAGTTACTACTGCTACTTTTATATTTGCTCCTCTATTTCTTAGTTTCCTTTTCATATATTTGTGTTATGTACTTTTCTAAGTTATTTAGGAACTTGGCTTCTGTAAAATTACGAGCTTGTTTTATGATTGCTTCCCTATTATATCTTCTTTTGTCAAAATCCTTAAGTAAATTACATAATTCTTGTTCTGTTTTGAAAAATTCCCCAGCAATATACTCCTTAACCGTTTCCAAAAGTCCTCCCTCTCTTAGAGCAAATACTGGTGTGCCCGCAGCCATTGCTTCTACCGGTACTATCCCAAAATCTTCTAATCCACAGAAGAGAAGTAGTGATGCTAATCTAAAAAGTGATATTGCTTCATCATCACTTACATAGCCCTGGAATATGATATTTGGATTTTTGTCAGCTACTTTTTCAAGATACTTTCTGTCTGGGCCTTCTCCAACGATGACTAACTTTTTGCTTGCCCTTATACATGCCCTTATGGCCCAGTCTATTTTTTTGTAATCATACAATCGCGAGACAATGAGTATAAAATCATCTGGTAAAGAATACTTCTCCTTAACCTCATTTATTTGTGATTGTTTCCTTGTTTCAAAGTATCTTTCTTCTATACCTGGATATATGACTGTTGAATCTACACCATATGTTCGTTTAATTTTCTTTTGAATATATTTTGAGTTGGCGGTCCAATAGTCTACGCGTTTGGCTATATTTGTATCCCATATACGCATAAAGACATTGATGGTCTCAGATATAGCTAAATACATTTTACTAAGTTTCAATGCTCTAAAGTTGCTCTCTTTGTCCCACAGACTTCGTGGAGGAGTCATGGTCATGGCTATATGTGGTTGATCTATACCTGTGATAATTCCTTTAGCCGGACCTGCGGATATGCTTATGACCAAATCAAAGCCATCAAAGTTAAAACTTTCATATGCCCACGGAGTAAATACTTTTAAATGTCTAGCTAAGGATTTTGGTAATCGTTCAAGCCATTTTTGAAGAAAGCTCGATGCCTGTTGCGGAAAAACCCCTTGCGTCAAATATGGAAAGATCAAGCCCGACCGCGCAACCGATATCCAAAATTT
>LBSF01000056.1 GCA_000991805.1 candidate division WS6 bacterium GW2011_GWC2_36_7
CTTTCTCTAACCTTGTTTGTATGGTTTGAACTATATCCATCATATTGTAAATATATTTTAAAACGCACTCGGGGGGAGTCGAACCCGCAACCGTCGGTTCCGAAGACCGATGCTCTATCCAGTTGAGCTACGAGTGCATATTAGTTGGCGTACCTGGCCGGATTCGAACCGACAACCGTTGATTCCGCAAACCAATGCTCTATCCAATTGAGCTACAGGTACAAAAGAGCTATTTATACAGCCATTCTACCATATATTCTTACTCTTTTTAAAATGTAAATACAATATTACCTTCTTGGTACGTTACCAAATGTTGTACGTTGTGCTTTTCTAAAATATCAATTGTTTCACTGTGCGGATGTCCGAAAGTATTGTCTGTGTCACAGCTGCAAATTGCAATTGAAGTAAAAATCTCGCTGAGAAACATATCACTTGTGGCCGATCTCGAACAGTGATGTCCCGCTTTCAAAATATCAACCTGACCCATTAGATTATTCTCAAGCAAATATTCTTCAGCTTCATATCCAGCATCCCCCATTAGTAAGATCTTCGTATCTTTAATCTTCACATCTAAGACAATTGAGTCCTCATTTACATTACTGTGGCAGTTTAGGTTAATTGGATATATTGCAGATGCGGATATGTCGCCATATATGAGCTTCCAGCTATCGTTAAGGTCAAACAGAATATCTTCGTAGTTAGTTTCAACATATTCCCAGTCTTTAGATTCAAAGCATTGAGAAGCATACACGATTGTCCCTACTGTGTAAGTATTTAAGAGATTAAAGAGGCCTTGTATATGATCATCGTGAGAATGGGTTAACACTATGACTTCAATGGTTCGATCATTCACTGGCATGTATTTAGGTAGTTCAAATAATATTGAAGTATCTGCTCCAGTATCTACCAACATTTGAAAACTATCCTGCTGAATTAGGGTTGCATCGCCTTGCCCTATGTTAAGAAAAACAAGAGAAGGTGTTACTGGAACTTGCATAGTGCAAAGCCTGTAGAAGGCAATGACTAGCGAGAAAGTTAAGATGAAGTTCTTAACTAGAAATTTTAAGATAGAAAAACAAATTGATAAAAGTAATACTAGAAATACACACATCACTATGGGGACAATAACTCCAACTTTTTCCAACTCCCAATATCCCCACCCAGCCTTACCTATCAAATTTACTACAAGTTCGAAATATTTGAGCTGAACATTGGAAGCCTCAAATAGTAAGGTCGATAGTAATGGAAAAACTTTTAAAAAGATCAATCCAAATATCCCTAAAAACATCGTGCTCTCTATGACTGGAAGGATGAAACAATTGGCTACCACTGCCCATATCGACACCGTACCAAAGGTATATATCGTTATGGGTAATGTAGTAAGCGTACAGCTCAATGTAGTAAGCAGTGTATCTTCTACAAATCCACTACTCTTTTTGAATAGTTTTTTCCATATATTACTTAATGCTGGTTGAAGATATACCAAACCTAATGTTGCCACCACAGAGAGCTGAAAACCTACATTAAAGACTATCTTGGGGTCTATTAGCACGAATATGAACGCTGTCAGCGGCAAAGTAACATGGATAGTATTCTTCTTTCCTAAGATCATTGCTATGAGTGCTATGCTGGTCATTATGCAAGCTCTAACAATTGATGGTGAGAGTCCTGAGAGAATGCAGAATCCCCAGATTAAGAATAAAAGTAAGAACAATCGTATCCTTAATGGAAGAAACTTCAAAAGCTTGCTTCCTGATAATATCAATATCGTTATATTGTACCCCGACGCAGCTACAATATGACTCACCCCTGCCATCCTCACATTGTTATCAAACTTTTCACTGAATAGTCTGTCTTGACCAAATATGATTCCCATCATCAAGGAAGATTGCGGCTCTTTCAAATTTACAGAAATGATTTTGTTAAGCTTTTGTTTGAAATCTACCAATATATTTTGTAAATGAAATCCTCCTCTTTCTCCGTTGCACTCCATTTCAGGAAACTCCATTAAAAGATAAATGTTATTATTTTTTAGGTAATCTTTGTAGTTAAAATCCTCGAAATTTTCGGGTATTTTAAACAAACCCCTTATGTTACACACTTCTCCTATACTTGGGATTTGATATTTTTTAATCTTAACCAAGAATTTTTGGCTTCCTTTTTTTAGTATGCTCTCTCGTATCAATGTATCTGTCGCGGGTTTTACTTCAATTGTATTGTATGTTGGCTTCTCTGTAATCTCAGATGTTACAATCGCATTAAATTCGCCTCGCTCTTCTGTGAAACTCTGAGCCGCAATATCGTTTTCTTTTTCATGGTTAAGAATAGGCCTCAGTCTAGCTATCATAAATACCCCTATTAATATTAATAAATTGAAGAGGTTCAAATAGAGCAACAATTTTCTACACAACGTCTGACGTTTTCTAGTGAGTTTTGAATTGGCAGATATGTTTCTCAGTCTATTTGAGACCCAAAGGAGGGTGATAATCACTCCGATAGTCGGTAGAATATGTCTCATAGAGATATGGATGTCTATGTTTCTCAGAAGGGTGATTCCAAAAATATTCAAAATGATATATGAAATGGAAATGAAAATAATTTTGTAATCGATCAGATAGCGGAGGAAGCCACCTACTCTTTTCCCCATATTCTGGATTATAGTCTTTAGGGGGTGAAACATACTATATACAAATATTATCTTTAAATTTGTCATAGGTTGCCTGTCCAAGTTATAGGGTCGACTATCTATGATTTTTTGAGCCGTTGAAGGTCCTATTCCATCAAGACTATCTAGTTCTGTTATATTTGCTGTGTTTATATTGATGCAATCATTCTCTACAGGGTTGTCTGTTATATCCTCCTCTACCAGCATATTCTCTGGGGTTTTTTGGGGGATTACTTCTTCCTCTTTCAAAGTGAATAATCTTAGTTCACACAGCAATTCCTCTTTGGATGGAATGTATATCTTCTGATTACTAACTAAAACTTTCGAAAGATTAATGTTCCTTGCCACATACTCTAGTGATACTTTTTCGCTAAATCCCCCTGCCTTTTTTACAGCATCTATTACTCGGTCACCTGGGTCAAAGCAATACACTCCTGGGGCCTTGAGTGCCCCGCTGATATCGATAAAGATAGTACATTGAGTACTTACAACTTCTGGTTCAGGGCATATGTTATGCTCAACTTGATAGACCTTTTCTTCCTTAAGGCTTTGCTCAACTATACTGAGATTTGGGAAGATATATTTAAGTAAGAATAAACCTCCTAGAAGGCCTACAGCGAAACTAATAGCGCATAGTATGACGACTTTTCTTGATGACATATATTGAATATATCAACAAGAGATGAACCTTAGATTAATTCTCTAAGATCTGTACAGATATGAGTTTTACATCATTTACAGGTTTGTCATTTGTATCTGTTTCTACCTTTTCGATGGAATCTACTACTGCAAAACCCTTTGTTACTATTCCAAAGATTGTGTATTTACCATCCATGTATGCAGAGTTTTCTGCAGGGATATTTCCAGAGGTTATGAAGAATTGAGAACCATTGGTATTTGCTCCTGAATTTGCCATACCTACTACATATGGAGCATATTTTCTCTCAGTTATTTCATCTTTGACAGCATATCCTGGTCCTCCGGTACCTGTACCTGTAGGATCTCCTGTTTGTATGACGAAGTTCTGTATTACTCTATGGAAGATCATATCTTCGTAGTAATTTTTCCCTGCTAAGAAGAGGAAGCTATTGGCTGTTAATGGGGTTTCTTTTTCAAGAAGATCAATAGTGATATCACCTACTGATGTCTTTAATACTGCTTTGTAATCTATGTTTGCTTCCATAACTTGTTCTGGTTGCGTGTATGTTGTTCTAGTAAGATCGGTTAGTCCCGAGTCTGTGCTTAGAAGTCCACCACTGTTAGTTAAATACAGGCCAAAGACGCATGCAAGGAGTAATCCTCCTGTAAGGAAGAATATTTTCTTGTTGTCTTTTAATATATCTTTTGCTCCGCTCATATGTGTATATACTATACAGTACCAATATTAAATTGCCAAGATTAATGGGTACCTACCCACCAAAATCCTTGCTTTGCACCGCTACTATCAAGCCATTGGCCGTGTCTCATTAGTTGATCTATGGTAGGTCCTCCAGAATCATAGTCGACCTGTACTTGGCTAAGATATGGGGTTACATTACTATCCCATGATGTAAATATTGTTTTGTATTGTACATATTGTGCGCTACTTGGAAATGATATGACCTCACTTGATGAATTTTTTAGATATCCTGTAGATGATCTTAAATCGTCTATCCATATATTCCTTCCTTCGTTTCCATCGTTTAATCTAAAGGTTAGAAGGTTGGTTGCGTCAACTTGATTAGATATGGTTCTGTTTTTCACCGGTATATATTCTTTTTGCCATTTAAATACATCTGCATTTACGGTATATCCTCCTGATGGGAATGTTGATCCGCTATCCCATGATGATACTACTACTGCTCCCGTACTTAGGTCTACAGTTGAAACTGTTCCTTGGGCTATGGATTCAGTGCCGTTGTAGTTTTCTTTAATTATGATTTTGTCACCAGGATATAGCTCACTTCCTAAGGAAGGTAATCCATATTTTGTTGCATCGATATTGAATGAATAGTCACTTGAGTTACTAATTAGGTTACCACTGGCTAATCCTGCTCCAAATGTTACTGTTATATTGTGGGTTCTGAGGCCTACTTCATATGCTTGGCGAATTTGATCTGCGGTACGAGCGGTATTATCAATACGTACTTCATCAATAGTACCATTAAAATATCTATCTGGGCCAAATCCTGATTGAGGATCTCTCCTTCCTATGACTAAACTTTTACTTGGCGATGCTATTGTGGCAGGAGCACTTGTCGATGTTCCAGACAATACACCATCTACATATATAGCAAGAAGATTAGAGCTAAAAACTCCAGCCACATGATGGAATTTATCATCATTAACTTTTACGGATGAACAAACCACAGGATATGCAGTCGGGGTACCATCTAATCCAGCACTCCAACATACGGTTCCGTCAGAGTTAAAGAGTAATAGGTAGCCTTTCCTATTGTAACTAGCTTCATCGTGTCTTTCCACGATATGACCCACAGATGTGGTCGTAGTTTTTATCCACGCGGAAACTGTTATTGCTGTTGTAGGACCCAGAGCTGTATTACTACCGGCATTAATATAATCACTACTTCCATTGAAACTTCGAGCCCCACCCAATTTGCCACTACTCGTATATGTCGTGCCTGTTGGAGTTCCATTATTTCCAGATCCAGAAACATCCTTAATATATGCCCCACTCCCCGAGATTTCGTCGATATGCCATAGTCCGACAGTATTGATATCCGGTTGGTAATTAGCAAATGCAGATTCTCCTAATGTGGTAGATAGATATGTACCTGGTCTGTCACTTGCTACATTAATAGCCATAGTATTCTTAGTAGATAGATCTATGGTATTTAGTGTTTGATTAATATATGAATCTTTACCTAATTTATATGATTCAGCTATTTCATTGGCTGTACGAGCTGTGTTTGACATACGAACCTCATCGATTAAACCAGTAAAGAACCTTGGTGAATCAGAATATCTTCCTATCCAAAAAGTCTGACCAGAACTCGTAGGAGCTGTTCCATATGCCGTAGATACAGACAGAACACCATTTATATATATCTGAGCCAAAGATCCTGTCCAAACACCAACAACATTTGTCCAAGTATTAGCAGGTATTACATAAGTGCTATTTGCTCTGACTGCTCCGTTAATATACAAATCCACTGTATTATCTGATTGGTAGAACAGCATATACCCGTTATATGGGCTAGCACTGATTTTTGCTACGATTGCACTATCTGTGCTATTTTGTGTACTAGATCTATATATCCATGATTCTGCTGTAAATGCAGAAGAGAAATCTAACGTAGATGTAGTTCCAACAGATACAGAATCGCTGGTCCCATTAAAACTTCTAGCCCCCCCTATCTTTCCTGTATTGGTATATGTAGTACCTGTTGGTGTTCCATGGTTCCCAGTAGTTCCACCTGTTTGTGTAGAAGGATAACGAATAATTACAACACCCGAACCACCATTGCCTCCCGCATACCCATTCGCGCCACCACCTCCACCACCACCTAAACCATTAGTACCTATAGATCCTACTGCACCAAGCCCACCATTTCCGCCACCACCAGTTCCGCCAGTACCAGCAACCTCAGCTGATCTTTTTCCACCTCCACCACCTCCACCATATGTAACAGCAGACCCTGTGATACTGTTACTAACACCATTTCCTCCGTTTCCCCCATATGCACCTGTAGATGCAGTACCAACTTGAGATGCACCACCGCCACCACCGCCGGCCTGATCAGTTAAAGTACCAGAAGATAGTCCATTACCACCAGCATATCCCTGACCTGCAGTTCCAGATGCACCCGTAAAGGTTCCAGAGAGCGAGCTTCCTCCTCCACCACCAGATCCACCAGATCCTGGAGCAGTAGTACTTGAACCATTGTATCCACCACCTCCTCCACCACCGGAA
>LBSF01000057.1 GCA_000991805.1 candidate division WS6 bacterium GW2011_GWC2_36_7
ATTACAAATGATATATGTGGGGTTTTCGACATGACTTCGACTAATAAGTATAGCACCATTGTGCTTGTGAGTATTGTTGCTAAGAAGGTTGCATTGGGTATTGAGAATATCTTGATCGATTTGCCATATGGTAAGGGTAGTAAGGTTGAGGTTACTGAGGATGTATTCAAATTAGCGAAGGAATTCAAGAAACTGTTTAAGAAATTTGGTATTGAGTGTGAAACGACTACTCGTAAGGTTAATGGTCCTGATGGTAGGGGCATTGGCCCTAACCTTGAGATTATTGAGGCTCTTCGAATTCTTGAGAGAGATAGTCGTGCATCGTTGGAAATGGAGAGAGTGGTCATAGATATGGCGGGGATACTGTTTGAAGCTACTGGTATATCCAAAGAAGGGGAGGGGAAAGTATTTGCTCAAACGCTTTTGGATTCTAAACAGGCTTATGACAAATTCTGGGAGATTGGTTTTGCACAGGGTGCAAAGAAGATAACTAAGTCTATTGAGATTAAGCCGGGACATCTTAGTGCAGATGTTGTCGCTACTAAGGGTGGTACGGTTAAGCTTATTAGTAGCATTGAGATTGTAAATATTGCTCGTGCCTTGGGTTGTCCTCGTATTCATGAGGCGGGTTTGTATATTCATAAGATGCCAGGGGAATCTGTAGCTAAGGGAGATGTTTTGTTTACAATGTATGCTACTGCTGATGATAGGTTAGAGAATGGTAAAAAGGCGGTAGATCTAGAAAAGATGTATGAGATAACCTAGGCCACGTGACCCATAGTATTGAGATTTCCTTCTAAAAAAGGTATAATAGAGTAGTTAATAATATACTGCTCTTTAAAAATATCATTGATAAATACAAGGAGATTTCCTTATGAATTTAATTCATATAGATGTAATCATCTCTTTGTTTTTGGTTATCCCAATCTGTATTTTAATTCCTGAGGAGGAATATTATGAAAAAGTTCTTAGCGCTGTTATTACCGTTTGATTTTATGTTTGTCATGTTTTTGATTGGAGCCAATCGAACCAATTCATTGACGATTAGTCATCAGGGATTCGTTTGGATTCTTGTCGGAAGCATAGGCTTCTTTATTATTGGAATCATTATATTGATTCTAACTAGCTCTAGGAAGGAGGTAACCAAATAATGCACCATGGGGTGTTCTCATATATTTATATATAGAATGCCCCTGGTTATCTTTTTGTATTTATAAATGATATTTACTGTTGAATAGGTGTATTATTCAATTTCTTCCTCTTCATTCTTCTAACCGTATTCTTAGTAACAGCTACAATAACTGAAACTACCAATACAAGAATAATGACAGGACCCGTAATTATAACTGCCTTACCAATGGTAGTAGTCTTAAGGAATGTATTTAACCATTGACCAAACCCATACTTACTAGCAGAGGGAATATCCTCTGTAGACTCATACCCCTTGTTCGGAACAATATCTACATATGTTTTTAATTTTGTAAAATCAATATCTGTATCACTAACACCATATATATTTAGGTTATACCCATCTGTAGTTAACACATCAATATTGTCTGCAGAAAACACCTTAATATTTGAAAGTGTATCACCATTAAACACTTCCCAAAGCACACGATCAATACTCTGTCCCAACCTCATGTTATTACTCTCTAGAGTAGGATCTACAGAATACCAACCATAGTCTGGAATCCAGACCTGTACCCATTGATGCCTAACTTGAGCTTCCTGAGTCTCAGTAATATTTGCATATCCTAAAGCTGCTCTAGCAGGAATACCCTGAGCTCTAAGTAGAGCAATCATTAAATCTGCATATTCCATACATACAGAAGCCCCACCCTCGAGTGCTGCTTTTGCTCCGATTCTTTCATTTTCAGAATTTGCTTTGTTGTCATCATATGTAAGTTTCTCACCAATATATGCATAGTCAGCTTTGATGATATCCAATACTGTTGTCTTGTCAGCCATCAACTTCTCAGCTTCCCCTTTAATATTTGTATCATTACTCTGCCAATATTTAGTAGGTGTTAAATAGTTCTTGAGATATGAAGCTTTAGAAATAGCTTCTTTGTATGAAGTCCAATCCATATTTACTGGAGCGGATCCTGCTTGGTATGCATCTTGATTGGTAACAATATATCCTTCTAGGGTTATAGTTCCAATTGTATTGGCTGGTACTTCAAATGATGCAATGATATTCCCCTCATCATCCTTGTATATATTTGATGGAGTAGGAGATACATTAGTGAAATATACCGAGATCTCAAATATATTTGTAGAGAGTGATTTAAATACATTAGTTAAGCTTTCTGGAACCAACGTATCGGTCTTTGGTGTGGTATATGTTAACGCAAATTTGTATGTAACTGATGTTCCAAACTCCATATATGGTGAATTTCCAATTCGATTTTCTTGAGCAAAGGAGTATGTTGTTTTACCATTTTTTGTAGATTGGGTGAATTGAGAAGGATATACCTTTGCAAGTGGAGCTATCTTGTCATCTACAATTATATTTAAACCATAGTTGAAGGAGGTTTGTGTATTTGTAGCTGTATCTGTTTGTTCAAATATGACATCCTTAGGTAATGCTGGTGCTTGTAAAGTTGTGTAATTTACTACTTTAGTAACAAAGTCATGGGTATTGTATGCAATCTGTATGGAATATGGTGAGCTTGATGTAGTCTGTTTGTAATTAGGAACCTTAATATATATTCCTGAACCTTGCGCTTGTTCTTCAATGGTATATTTTACTGTTCCTCCCAAGGAATTAGTTACCTTTAATGAATCTAGTTTGTATTTTCTCTCAGTTGTTATTTCTTCTTGTGTACTGCTTGGTAGGTCAGGGATATTGAAGACCTTTTCTCCTGTAGCAGGGTAGAAGTAGTCACTGTTGGCTACTGTTCTGGTGTACTTTGTTACTACTGATACAAATGTTTCTCCTGTGGTATATGCAATGTCTGTGTTTGAATCTATGACGAAGTCTGAGGATTTTGCCAATACTTTAGTTGAGAAGAGTAGGAAGAGGGATATTATACTTAGGATATATATGGACAGTTTTTTCATTGTTTTGGTTTGGGCTATTTAATGTATTTAATATAATAGCAATTATTGAAAAAGGAAGGAAGAAGACCTATAATCAGGGCTCGAATTGCACAAAGAAAGGAAATAAAACAGTGAATATTGTTTTAGATAGCCCAAGCTATGAAGAGGTTGCAAAGTCTTTTAATGATATTGAAGCCCAAAATCTTAGCTGGGAAGAGTTAATGTTGAAGTATAAAAGTTCTGATAGAGGACTTTTAAGGGATATGATCCCTATTTTGTTAGCTAAGAAAGCTAAAACAAAAAGCCAATTGAATGAAACTTTAGAAGTTTCAAAAAGCAATCCAGGTGCTGAGAGAATGGTTAATGCCAAACTCCATCTTGGAGCATATGAGGATGTGTAATTCGAATAAACCTGTCTGACTGTGAGTCTCTAAGATTGGATTAATTTCCATCGCAATAGAGACTCACAGATTGGTTATCTCCATATTAAATATTGATAATATCCATGTATAAACCTATAATTACCATTGAACAAACACATTCGATTAGGATCGTTAAAAAAGAAGGAGAATAAAATGGACGAGAATACGCGTAATATGGCTGAGGCATTTAGTACGTTGGCAAAAATTCCAGGTTTTGTAGACGAGTCTCTTGGACGAGAACTAAAACGTAGACTCAAAAGTTTTCTAGAGCAATTTGGATTTGAAGAAATTCTAGAAATTAGATCGAAGGCAGAATATTTGACCATGTTTGAAAGAACAGCAAGGGAAGTGATGTTACAAAAAGCCTCTACAACGAAAGAATATTTTCTTGCAATTATGCTTCTTACATCTAGTGGAAGCATAGAGGAAAAGGCACTGGTTTCTCGGCTAAATAATCTCAAATCTTTGCCATTGCTTAGGAAAGAGCTCTTGGGGCTTAGAGAATCGGAAACAAATAAAGATTATGATATCGCAAGATTTGTTTCTCTCTTTCCCAAAATATTTCGTTCAAAATAGAATGCGTTTTTCATCACTGCCCAGACAAGGGGTCTTAAAATAAATATAAGACCCCTTGGTAATCTGGAGCTTTTCCAAACTTAATATTAAGAATAAGGAATTTTCTTTTAAACCAGGTTGGTTGATTAAAGCTGGAGGAATTGAAAAGTAGAACACAAAAACCTATAATACTGTGTCGGCAAAATTCGCTCATAAAAAAGAAGGGATTGAAAATGGAAAATTATGGTTTTCTCTTAATGCATGCAACTGTGGAATACTACCTCAAGGTAGTGTGGTGGCTGGGAACAGGAACGAAGGCAGATACTGGGCCTGTTCGATACGCCTTGGTTAGCCAGATAGGAGAAATACTAAAGAAAGAAAAGCCCAGCTCGAAGGAAGTCTATAATCTTATCTGGACTATTCCTCACGAAGATCTTTTGATGAGAGATACTCTCGTCTGGTATTTGTTTAAGCTTTGTCGTACGACACAAGATATTGTATGTGCTGTACAGGAAATTAGTAGCAACAAAGATTGCCATGTTATTAAAGATGTAGAAATTCATAAACTAATTGCAAAGAAAACAAAAACGATTACAGAAGAAGAATTAGAACTAATTATTATGGAAAACGTAATAGCTGTAGGTGAAAGAGAAAAGATCAAGAAATTCCTATTGTCATGCCGACAATAAAAACCTGCTCAATCTGTGAGCCTCATATATACTATGAAGCTCACAGTTAGGTTTTTCATATATCCAAAACCTTAATATTAGGATATAATTCACCATTATGTCAGTAAAAAGATCACACTCATTGTCACTAGGTATTGTAGGACTTCCTAATTCAGGAAAATCTACAATATTTAATGCACTAACCAAATTAACAGTACCAGCAGAAAATTTTCCTTTTTGTACCATAGATAAAAATGTAGGAGTAGTAGAAATACCTGATGAAAAATTAGGTAGAATGTCTGCATATTTCAATGCTAAGAAGATAGTACCTTCAGCTATGACATTTGTAGATATTGCAGGATTAGTAAAAGGAGCATCGAAAGGAGAAGGATTAGGAAATCAATTTCTTTCACATATTAGGGAAACCGATGTCATTATGTATGTACTTAGAGCTTTTGAAAGTAAAGAGATTGTACATGTATATGAGAGAGTAAATCCTGTTGAAGATTTTGAGATTGTACAAGCAGAGCTCATATTCAAAGATATTGAGGTTGTTGAAAAGAAGATAGCTACTGTAAACAAGATGGCAAGGATAGGGAATGCAGATGCTGCATTAGAGATGAATATATTGGAGAAGATACAAAAAGAAGGCGTTAATAGCGTC